>NZ_JAAZQW010000076.1:0-3948 GCF_012371415.1 Acinetobacter sp. A3 | reverse complement strand
TGCTTGTGCTGCATATCGTGCAGGCGAAAAATTGTTAGATGATAGATACGGAAAAGAACAGGACTACACAAAAAAAACAGGTGTCGAATTTACAAATATTTATGCACCTCCGAATACCAACCCTGAACTATTAGACCGTCAGACCTTATGGAATACCGTCGAGAAAGTGGAACGTCGCAAAGATGCTGTACTTGCTCGTGAATTTGAAATTGCATTTCCGCATGAGTTGAACGCAGAACAAAGAAAGCAGTTGCTAGACGAGCTATGTCAGAAACTTGTTGAGAAGTACGGTGTCGTTGTCGATGCTGCAATTCATGCACCACATACGGAAAGTGGCAGTGATGCACGAAACTATCATGCTCACATCATGTTCACGACACGCGCGATCAATGAAAATGGTGAGTTTTCTGCAAAAAAATATCGTGATTTCAGTCGCGACAATGGCACTGAAACAGTTTGCGACTGGAGAGCGGACTTTGCTGATCTATGCAACAAGCATCTTGCGTTAGCAGGCTTCGATGAACGTGTCGATCATCGAAGTTACGCAGATCAAAACAAAGACTATTTAGAGCCGACAGTACATGAAGGGCCGGCTGTCACAGCAATGCGTAGACGTGGCATTGATACAGAGATCAGTTTGAATAACGATGAAATCAAAGTACGTAATGCAGACGCTATCGAACGTCATGAACAGATCATCAAAGGGCTTGATCAAGAGATCATTGTTCCGCAATACATCAACGACCAAATTTTAGAACTAGAAAATGAGCTGCAACTCACTGATGCAGAAGAACGCGAGCTGCTTGCTGAATTTGCAAACTTAGATCAACAAGAAGAACAGCTTCAAATGCAGCAATCACAAGCGATTGACTACGCATACGATCAATTTCTTGCATTACAGCATGAGTATCAAACTTATGCTCGAAACTACTATCACTTTGAAAATATCAAAAATAAAGCTATTGCTGATAAGCAGCTAGAGCGTGATAAATCAGTCAGATACATGCAAAAGAACGGTTATGAAAATGACAATCTGTTTATCAGTGCTGTGTATTCAAATCATGCAGTACAGCCTGATTGGTTTGTTTCAGAAAAAGACTTAAATGCTTTCAAACACGCACAGCATAAGACTTTCAAAGAATCTGCAAAAGATGATCTACAACAAATTGCGCGCATTTATTCAGAGTTAGAACGTCACGCTAAAATATTACAAGATCACGATATTGAGCTGCCAACCGCGACGAAAGAAGAAAAAAGCTTATTTGGGCTTATCAAAAAAGAAGTTGAGCTTGATTTTGGATGGAGAGATTTAGACGCAAAAATGTATGAAACCGGCGAATATCGTCAAGTTTTGACAGAAATATCAGACGATGAAAGCAAACATGACGCTAAATTGCGCTCAGATGCGCTAGATCGAAGTTTAGTGCAAGAGTGGTCTAACGACCTAGCTAAAGAAAATAAAGAGCGTATAGCGCAAGAGAACGCAAATAAACAACATATTCAAAATAAACCTGAAAACACTGTTCAAAACACTGTAAAACCGAAACAAAAAGAAATATCAAAAGATGACTCACCGAGTCCGGGCTTTTAGTTTATCTAAACAATAAAATCAATTAGTTAGCTCGCGGAGTGCGAGCGTCACAATGAAAGTTCGCCCTTTCCCCTCCCTGATTACAAGCTTCCCTTTGCTGCTAAGACTGAGGTACAGAGCATCCCGAAGGGTGCGAACTGATGCACTTTGCATCAAGATCGAGCGAAGCTCGAAAAAGAAACTGTTTGCGAAGCAAATTCATTCTTGCTTTTGCTGCATTTGCTTCATGAACTGCATTAGCTAAAAACTGCCCCCAGCACTCAGCTTGTCTGAGTGCAATAGAGTTTGAGCGTAAGCGAAAACATAGGGCAGTTTTCATGTGGGTTCTGGGCTTTTAATAAAATATAAGCTTTTAAATGCTTTTAAGACCTCTGAAAGCCTTTATAGCAAAGGCTTTCAGCCTTCATATATGGACATTTAGTTTGCAATACATGGACATTTAGTTTGTAGATAACTCTCTATACATGGACATCTAGTTGGCATATATTGACAAAATAAATTGCGTCAATATAATAAGAATTAGTCCAATGTGGCGACAATAATAATTGCGTCAACATATAGACAATAATAATTGCGTCCACTTAATGAAGTTTAATAATATGAAAACTACTGATGAAGAAAGAATTAGTTGTGAAAGACAATGTATTAATTGAAGCAAGCTATAACCTCGACTTAGTAGAGCAACGCTTAATCCTATTGGCGATCGTTGAAGCAAGAGAGAGTGGTAAAGGCATTAATGCACACGACCCTTTATCTATTCACGCTGAAAGCTATATCAATCAGTTTGGCGTACATCGCAATGGTGCTTATCAGGCTTTAAAGAATGCGTCTAAAGACTTATTTGTGCGCCAGTTCAGCTATCAGGAGAAACGGTCAAAAGGGTTAGCGAATGTCACTAGCCGTTGGGTGTCTGAAATTGCATACATTGAAGATGCTGCATGCGTTGAACTGATCTTTGCCCCAGCAATCATTCCGTTAATAACGCGGCTTGAAGAGCACTTCACTAGCTATGAACTTGAACAAGTCGCTAAACTAACTAGCGGTTATGCTATTCGTTTATATGAGCTGCTCATCGCTTGGCGAAGTACTGGCAAAACACCAGTTATCAGTTATGAAGATTTAAGGAAGAAGCTTGGTGTCTTAGATCACGAATACAAAGTGAAAGCAGACTTTAAGAAACGTGTGCTTGATAGTAGTCTCAAACAAATTAATGAGCACACCGATATTACTGTGAAGTATGAGCAGCATAAAACTGGTCGTGAAATCACAGGTTTTTCTTTTAGATTCAAGCAAAAGCCACAGACTAAAAATGCTCAGAAGTCACAGCAACGAGATCCGAATACAATCGACTTGTTTAGCAAAATGACAGATGCACAACGTCATTTGCTTGCTTCTAAACTCTCAAGATTGCATGAAATGAGCGAATACTCAGTCGGTAATGAATCTTATGAGGACTTAGCAAAATGTCTTGCTGAAAAGCTATTAGATGAAAATTTCTTTAAGTCTGTCACTCCGCTTTTTGATCAAATAAATTACAAGCCCTATTGATGCCCATTTTCAATGACCTCAATACCAGGACAAGTCTTGGTATTGAAAGGTCATTAAAAATAGTCATCTCAAAAAAGAATGTCTTTAAATAAATCTTTATCTTTCTGTCTATTCGATTCTGTTTTGTTTTCAGTATTTAAGAACTGTTCAAAGTCAGATAACTGATGTTTAAACGATTCATCATGTTTTATTTTATTCAGAACCCAAGACCCCAATAATATTTTTCTACGAGTATCGTCTTTACGTTCTTGAGATTTAACTACTTTTAAAAGTTTATCTTGTTCTTCTTTTAATTTACTTTGATGTTTTTTCGCATCTAATAAAACTTGTTCAGCTTCTTTTTTTAAATAATCTATTTGCTCTTGAATAGATAATTTTTTCTGCTGTGCTTTTGAGAGTTTTACAAATACAGCATCTTTCTTTTCTTGAATATCTGACATACTATTAAACCGTGATGACTAATTATTAATCATCATAATGGCAAAAAAACAAGCGAGCAATATCAAAACGTAGCGAAGCGAAGTTTTCCCGTCTCGAAGAGAAGGGCGCACTTAGCCATTGAGGAAACCTCAATGGTGCGACAAGGGGAAAATCCCCTTTGTAATCCCCTGACCAACCTGTATAGGTTGGTAAAATTCGGTAAACCGAATTTAAGAGAAAGAGCAAAAGTAGAATGTCGATCTATCATTTATCAGTCAAAGCGATTAGTAGAAGCGATGGACGTAGTGCCGTTGCTTGTGCTGCATATCGTGCAGGCGAAAAATTGTTAGATGATAGATACGGAAAAGAACAGGACTACACAAAAAAAA
>NZ_JAAZQW010000075.1:0-4631 GCF_012371415.1 Acinetobacter sp. A3 | reverse complement strand
CCAAGGGTTGTAAAAGGAAAACCTCAAAAATACCCAAGAAAAAGCCAGTCAATCTCTTAACTGACTGGCATTACTCAATTGAGGGCTTTTTTAATGTCTAATAAATTAGATTTTTGATTTTTCTGTGGTCCTTATTTGACTCAAAGAATTCCCTAATTTTCCTTATCTTGTAATCATCAATAAAGAATGAAAGGAATAAGAACAAATGGCATATAAAGAAATACATTCGTGCTTCTTCAAAAGTCATTAGATCGGTGTCAATATTTCTTTCTTCAAGCACCTTGGCCACAACATAATTGTTAGCCCATTCTGGTAAACGATCAGCCCTGTAATCGGAAACCAACTGATCCGTGGCACTAATAAATTGCATTTTGAACTGGTCGGCCGGGATGGAATCCTTTTGTGCTAGAAGCAGCTGTGCTTTTACATAATTCAGTTGATCACTATGCCATGTTTTTTCTGCAAGTAAGTTTTCAGCTTTTTCATAATTCTGTGAAGCTATGTGGTATCCAATAGAATCTTTCTCAAAGAACAATGAGGCTGGGCTAAACGTGAAGATGCCATGCAAAATAAATAGATTCGTGATTGTAATGCCAATTAATGACCTTGTTTGCAGAATCACTTTTAGGTACAAAGTTCTGAGTGAAAAAGCTTTATCTAATAAATCGTGCTTAAATAAAATAGTGAACCGTACCGGGTTTGTCGGAGAGTCAATATTCTGAGAGACTATCCCGATGACAAAATTAAAATATACCCCTGAAATCAGAGAAAGAGCGGTTCAATTATTGATTGAATCTGAAAAAGATTATCCTTCTACTTGGGCTGCAATCACAGCAATTGCGCCTAAGATTGGTTGTACTCCTGAAACACTTCGTGCCTGGCATCAAAAGCATTTAGATCAGCAAAATCCTATTAAAGTACAACAGATATCTGATCAAGAAAAAATGAAGCAAATGGAACGTGAAATTAAAGAATTAAAGCGTGCCAATGAAATTCTACGTAAAGCAGCCGCTTTTTTCGCCCAGGCGGAGCTCGACCGCCCACACAAATAATGGTGGATTTCATCCATAACAATAAAGACTTATATGGTGTTGATGCGATTTGTAGGATTTTACCGATCGCAGCTTCAACCTATTACCGGACTCTAGATCTCTGCGAAAATCCAGAACATCGAGCAAAGCGAGATTTACATGACTTGCATCATGCTGAGGAGATTAAACGAATTTGGAAGGAAAGTTCAGGTCGGTATGGTGTACGTAAAGTCTGGCAAAAACTGAAACGTGAAGGCTATATTATTGCACGCTGTACTGTTGCTCGATTAATGAAAAAGCTAGGTATACAAGGTATTTGGCGAGGTAAGAACAAACAAACCACCCGTAGTCGAGATGACCAAAAACGAGCACCTGACTTGGTGAAACGGAATTTTAGAGCTGATCAGCCTAATCACTTGTGGGTTGCTGACTTTACCTATATTCAAACAAATTCAGGCTGGGTCTATACCGCCTTTATTATTGATGTGTTCTCACGAGCAATTGTTGGATGGAAAGTATCTACACGGATGAATACAGATATGGTACTCGATGCACTTGAGCAAGCATTGCACGATCGAGGCATGCCAAAGAATGTGATTCATCATTCCGATAGAGGTGTTCAATATCTTTCTATTCGCTATACCAATCGTTTAGAAGCTGCAAATTTACGAGCATCAGTCGGTACAACTGGTGATTCATACGATAATGCTCTGGCTGAAACGGTGAATGGCTTATACAAAACAGAGGTGATTGAATATTTAAAAGCAGATTGGCAAGGTTTAGCAGATGTACAACTTGCGACACTAAACTGGGTAGATTGGTTCAATAAAAAGCGTGTACACAGTGCACTGGGTTATGTATCGCCTTTTGAGTTTGAAGCAATGTACTATGATAAGATTAACCCGTTAGGTCAGGTGGCCTAACTTAAATAAAAAAGTCTCCGACAAACCCGGTACGGTTCATAGTATAAAAAAATAGAGCACAGAACAGCAGAAATATACCGCCTCCACTGGTGTTCAGGATGTTCATAAAACCAATATCGACATCAGGTGCATAGTAAGCTGTCTCTATGAAGGAAAGCGGCATCTGATCAATCTGGGCAACAAGCAGGGCACAAATAAGCGGTGTAAACAAAGGGAGTTTGAAGCCGTATATACGAAACAGCTTTAAGAAATAGATTTTATTAATTTCCTTTTTATATTGTCCCAGAATCTTCTTATCACCCTCTTTAAGAGTAAGACCATGAGACTCAGCTATCTCTAAAGCAGCAATCTGCATGTAGCATTTCATGAACCAAACTTGGACATCTTTATCTGTTAATAATGCCTCTCCAGTCTTCTTGATCATAATGCCAAATTTAGAAGACTTTCTGAACGCATCCACTTTCAACAAATCTAAAACTGACTCTTGAATGGCGGTTGTTTTGTTAGTGAGATGGTCTATCTTTCGATTGATCAAACTTTGATAGATAGATTTGTCCGAATAAGAATCCATGAAGATAAGACTTGAGAAAAGTTCTGAAGAACAAGTCTGCTCCAGCTGGGCTAAGAATTGATAAAGATTCAATTGTCTTGAAAGAAGGAAGTCGTAAAACAGGCAGTTCAATTGAGAACTTGGATCATCCACCTTTAAGGTTCTTGAACTTACGTTATGCATATTTGCTCTTTTATCTATTGTTCTCTGCAAGCAAAGAAAGCCTATCCAGAGTGTTTAAAGGGTATTTGGTACTACTTAAATCATTGCAAGCTCAACTTCAATAGCTTGCAAAACCATTCGATTGATATTCGAACGATCCACAAATAATAATCATTTTTTATATAAAAAAGGGTACTAATCAAAGGAATTAGTTGATGCTTTAACTAAAAAGCGATGTGAATTTATGTAGCAAAAGAAAAGTAAAAGCGATAAAAAAGTGTAAATAAACTGAGATAAAATTGAAAATAAAGTGTAATTAAAATGTGGAGTTCCTGAAAAAAATCTGACAAATAAGTAAAGCAAATCTGATGCAAAACCAAAGCAGAACCTAAGCAAAAACGCAAATTAACTGTTAAAAACCTCATGCAGAAGTGTGCCAAAACTGTGAAATTTACAAACGTAAATTATGATTTATATAATAAATCTACGTGAATTTATAAATAAACTACGACACCAGAACTAATAGGTTTTTTTGATTTAAGAAATTAACAAGCAACTCTAACCAACAACCACATATTCCTATTTTTAACTATCTTATAGGATGTTTTAAAAGTCAATCAAAATCCCAAACCAGAGCAAAAATAAAATATCATAAATTATCTTGTTTATATATTGACTAAGGTATTGACTTATTATAGTCTAAATCAATGTTATGTTTGTCTATTCTTGGAATTAAAACAGTTTTCTTTTTGTTTGATCATTTCTGAATAGATTCTCATTGCTTTGCACTAACTTTAAATAAAATATTTGAATTCTACTTTTTAAATAAAAAAGTAGGAAAAATTATAATAATTTCTTAGAAAGCAAGCAGAATTTTATGACGTAACACCGCTTACTTTTTAACCATTTTATGACGTAACACCGCTTACTTTTTAACCATTTTATGACGTAACACCGCTTACTTTTTAACCAACAAAAAATTTTATGACGTAACACCGCTTACTTTTTAACCATTTTATGACGTAACACAGCCTACTTTTTAACCATTTTATGACGTAACAAAAATTTCTTGGAAAAAATTTTCGGTGAGTAACAGTAGTCTTGATTATTTTTTGATCAACTTTTTTTTGCCTGATTTTTTGACCTTGAATTTTTCCTGTTGGGTCCAGGTTTCGCATTGTCTTAACGAAAAATCGCCTTAAAAAGCTATGTTTTTGAAGTCACTTATATAATGATGCTCAAATGAACTTTATAATAAGGTTGAATGATATTAGTTGGTGATGAATGGCTAGAAAATAACTAAACCAAACAACTTTAACTTTGCTTGATTGTTTTGATTTTATAATGGATTGTTATGTTTAAATTAAAAGTGAATTGATCTAATGAATATGTAATACAAATTAAATTAAGTATTGAATCTAATATTCTTGAAACAAGTACGGTATTAGAACTATACCAAATAATTTATTCAGCATTGTTTGAATTCAACTTAACCAGCACTTAAGATTCTTCTTAATATATTCAAGAAGTTTAAAGCCAAATTGAAGTTCTTTTATAATTATAAATTATGTTTTAAATATATAACGTATTAAGCGCATATAAAATATTTGATATGCGACACCATGACGCATTCAAAGAACGGTGAAAGATTGATTGTATAGATCGGTAATAAGCAGGGTGGTATCTTTTTTGGTGCTTGAAATTGAATACGTGACAAAGCGAGCGTAAAGCAGTATGCAGTTTTATGAAGGCGAGCTATCAGTGATACCCCAACCTTGGCAAGAGTCACCGACATAAAATGCATTAAATTACATAATTAGTATTTTAATAAACCCTATATATAACAGTTATATAGGGTTTTTATTTTTGTGTGGTGTAATTTAAGGTAGGGCAGAGTAAAACTTGAAGTGCGACATAAACCACCTAATTAATTTAAAGGGTTTATGGAGTATATAAAATTGTCAT
>NZ_JAAZQW010000074.1:0-4801 GCF_012371415.1 Acinetobacter sp. A3 | reverse complement strand
TATTTCATTGCAAGTTTTTTTAAAATTTAATACCTAAATTGTATGTGTTTGACTATATTTGTCAATATAATTATTTGATATCAATCACTCTTTTCAAAAAAATAACCCTTGATCGATTCAAGGGTTATTTTTTGACTTTTTTAAACTTCAGGATGTACTTGGCATAAAGCACTTGTACATCCTCATCTCAAGTTTAGTCTTCCAGTTCATCTGGGTTTTTAATCAGATGAATCATCGCTAAGACCAATCCACCCCATAGCACCACAGTTGAAATGAGCAACATCACAATTGCCGATGTATTCATATTATTTCTCCGCTGCGTCGTGGTCTTTTAAACGGCTAAGCATTACTGCACCAATTACAAATAGCAGCACTGTACCCCCACCCACGGTGAGTAAAATATGTAATGGATAGCCACTATAGCCTTCTGCAAAAATAGATTTAAGGGTTAAACCTAAAGCAACCAATAAAGAAAGTGGTGTGACTACAGTTAAGAGAAAATTCCACCCCCAACCCAATTTGATGCTTGAGTATTGATTGACATGTGTTTGCAGTTCTTTAAGCAATGGACGACGGAACCAAGTCACCAAAATAATTGACAATAAACCACCACCGACAATACCAATGTTATTGGCAAAGTAGTCAATGATGTCTACAAAAGTAATTGCGCTGTGGGTAGAGAATAACAGGGTTGAAATAATCGCCGAACCACCTGCAATAATGGTCACTGCACGTTTACGAGACCAACCCAGTTTGTCTTGGAAAGCAGCAATAGGGACTTGTAGAATACTCACCATTGAAGTCACACCAGCAACGGTCAATGAAGCAAAGAACAAGAAACCGAATAGATCGCCACCTGCACCGAGGCTTGAAATAATTTTTGGGAATGCAATAAACGCAAGACCAATACCACCAGAAACTACTTCATCTACCGATGAACCAGCGCTGTAGGCCATGAAACCAAGCGCAGCAAAAATACCAATACCCGCTAGAATTTCAAATGAAGAGTTGGCCAATGCCACCACCAAGCCAGAACCTGTCAAATTGGTTTTACGCTTTAAGTAAGATGAATAGGTCAGCATGATCCCGAATCCGACTGAAAGCGAGAAGAAGATATGACCAAAGGCAGCTAACCAAACTTTATAGTTCGCCATTGCTTCCCAGTTTGGGGTAAAGAAAGCATTTAAGCCATCTACCGCACCAGGTAAACGTAAAGCTTGAATCACCAAAATGGAGAATAAAATCACCAACAATGGCATAAAGATTTTATTCGACAGCTCCACCCCTTTTTTGACCCCACCATATAAAATGAACATCACCACCGTCCACACGATGACTAATCCAATAAATAAAGTCGGTACAAAACCGAAAGCTAAGCCTTCACCATTTTGCAAATAGGTCGAGAAGAAGAATTTTTCTGTATCTGCACCCCATTGTTGACCAATGGAATAGAACATATAGCTGCCCGCCCAAGACAACACGCTGGCATAGTAAATCCCAATCAACAAAGTCACCATCACTTGCCACCAACCAAGTGATTCGCTGTTCATCAGCTTTTTATAAGCCGTTGGTGGTGCTTTACGGTACTTATGCCCGACTGCATAGTCCAAAAACAACAATGGCAAACCTGCGGCAAAGATCGCAATTAAATACGGAATTAAGAATGCGCCGCCACCATTTTCATACGCAACATAAGGGAAACGCCAAATATTGCCTAGCCCGACCGCAGAACCAATGGCTGCAATAATGAAGCCTGATCGTGCGGACCAACTCTCTCGAGAATCTGTCATAGAACACCTAAACTTCAGAATATTTTTTACTGCTTGTTTTTAATTTTAACCTTTTATATAAATAAACCTGCTTTTTCATTAGCTTAAATTTACTTAAATAACGGTACTTTAGCGCATACAAAAAATATTCTGCAAAAAATGAAAATCTGGGTGTTTGCTTTAGAGTTACACCTTGTGAGCGTCATGATCTAAAGATCAAACAGCGAAATATTCAGAAAATCTTGCTTAAAGTTTTTACAAAATATTGCGCTTTTGTATGGCTTAACAATACTCATTTTTGAACAATTTTTCTGTAAATTCTGCTCAGAAAGATGCTTTTTATATGCACTTTTTTAATCAAACGTTCAAATTCCATTCCATTTCGACTTGATTTTTTAGTTATAAATAATATAACTATTTGAAATGTGTTTTTTAGCTTGTTCTGATTATTTTACTTTTCATTCATTCTAAGCAGCGCCGAAGTCGTTTTTAAATCACTACAGCGCTAGGTAAATTACACAAAAAAGAGCAATGCCTTAACGCTTAATTACCAATAAACGTTCTTCCTGCATATCACGAATGGCAGATTGAATCCCTTCTCGCCCTAAACCTGAATCTTTCACGCCACCATAAGGCATATTGTCCACGCGGAAGGATGGGATATCATTAATAATCACACCACCCACCTGCAACTGCTCCCATGCATACAGCATTTTGTCCAGACTCTTTGTATACACACCTGCCTGTAAACCAAAACGGCTTTGATTAATACGCGCAATCCCTTGTTTAAAAGATGAATATTTTTCCAAAATGGCAACTGGCCCAAAGACTTCATCTTTATATACTTCTAAGTTTGGATCGACCTGTTCCAATAAAGTCGGCTCAAACATCACCCCTTTGAGTTCCCCACCGACCAACATTTTCGCACCTTTCTTCACTGCCTTATCGACCCATTTTTTCAGACGCTGCGCTTCAGAAGTCTTAATCATTGGGCCAACTAGCGTCGTGTCTAAATCTGGGTCTGCCGCTTTGATTTTTTTCAGCTGGCTGACCATTTTCTTTTTCAGATCAGCATATATATCTGCATGCACTAAAATACGTTGCACACTAATACACACCTGCCCTGCATGATTATATGCCCCGCCAATGAGACGATTGATCAGCGCATCATTCAATTCTGTATCAGGTTCAATCATCACTGCTGCATTGCCGCCCAATTCTAAGGTCACTTTTTTACGGCCTGCACGGGCTTTCATATCCCAACCCACAACATCTGAACCCGTAAAACTCAACAGCTTAAAACGGTCATCGGTCACTAAAACATCCGCTTGTTCCCGCTCACAAGGCAATACCGAAAAAGCACCTTTAGGTAAATCTGTTTCTGCTAACACTTCTGCAATTTTTAATGCTGAAATAGGGGTAGCACTGGCAGGTTTCAGTACAAAAGGACAACCTGCTGCAATGGCAGGCGCAATTTTATGTGCAGTTAAATTCAGTGGAAAATTAAACGGACTAATTAAAGATACTGCACCAATCGGCACATGCTTGACCATCCCTTGATAATTTGCAGCAGCAGCCGTCACAGCCAAAGGCAAAATGCGCCCTTCATCTAATTGCGATACAGCGTCTGCCGCAATTTGGAAGGTATTAATTAAACGCTCCACCTCTGCCATTGCAGCCATGCGTGGCTTTCCACCTTCAGCTATTAGAATGTCAACCAATTCTTCACGCATATCTTGGAAACGCTGCACACAATGCAGCAGAATTTTTTGCTTTTGAAAAGGCTGTAATTTTGCCATTTCAGCTTCTGCTTTTACCGCAGCACGAATGGCTTTTTCCAGCGTTTTGGCATCTGCAAGTGCAACACGAGCGTACAATTTTTGAGAATATTTATGCTGAACGTCTAACCATTGCCCTGTTTCTAGCGCTTTACTGGCCACATAAAGCGGATAATCCACGGGATGATTGATATTTTGCATACTAAAATCCTCTGTTTTTGACACGAATAGGCTGTATTTTTTGCAAGAATTTTCATTCAAGAAAATGTATGATGCACTAAATTGGACAATAGCGCATAAGATATAGACATCCTATGCAAAATCACAATTTAAATCCAATCACGACAAAATGATGTCTACAAAATTTTAGAGTTCTTATGATCACCATACCACGTTTTGCTTTAGCACTCAGCCTTGCTGGCTGTTCATTTGCACATGCCGATATCATTGGTGTAAAAGCCAGCCTAGATTACTGGAAATACAGTACAGACTGGACTCAAACGCAACTCTCACCTGAGCTTGATGATGATTATGCCCTACCTTTTAGCGTTTCAGTCGAGCATCCTGTGCCATTTTTGCCCAATGCAAAAATTAAACACACCAATTTACAGGCCGAAAGTGAACAAAGTGTTGCAGGTGTAAAAACCCATCAGCTCGATTTAGACTATTCAGATTTCATTTTATATTATGAAATTTTAGATAATATTGTTGCAGCAGATGTTGGGATTGGCGCTAAACTCATTGAGGGTGATTTAAAATCTAATCTGTTCCAAACTCAGGAAGTCAGTGAAACTTTGCCAATGCTGTATGCTGAAGCTGCAGTAAAGTTACCATTTACAGGATTAAGTGCTAAAGCTGAAGCCAATTACGCTAAAAATAGTGACAATGAAGTGCGTGATGCTCAAGCAGAAATTAAGTATAACTTTATTGATGCGATTCTGGTGGATGTCGGTTTAAAAGCGGGTTATCGCATCTTAGACATTAAACTGAATCAAGATTCCAACCAAGAAACTCAATTAGAGTTTAAAGGTCCATATTTAGGCTTAGAAGCACATTTCTAAGTATTTGATATTCATATAAGTTTAAAACCCTTAAATTATATTTAAGGGTTTTTTATTCTTCTTAACATTTTATTTTATGCATAAAAAAACACCCTCAACGTTAGTTGAGGGTGTTTGAATAATGAGCTGGCGATGACTTACTCTCACATGGGTAACCCCACACTACCATCAGCGCGAAGAGGTTTCACTTCTG
>NZ_JAAZQW010000073.1:0-4821 GCF_012371415.1 Acinetobacter sp. A3 | reverse complement strand
TATTGATGTTTATAACATCATTTGAGGAGCAGAATATCACTTATAGGAGTTGTTCAAATTTACGGATCCATCTCTTACCTACTCAAAAGTCTTGCCAATGCAAAACGGTTACGCGACTCAATCGCGCAAATTGAAGCAACTGAAACAACGTGTCATAAACTCAGTAAAGAGTGTGATTGAGATGCACTAACGATGGTAGAAATAGCGCCCTACTATACCCAGAAAATTTCAAGCGATAGACTTCAACATAAAGAACGACATCACAACACCTAAAAAGAACAACCGATATATGTGATACGCATCACACAATGACAATATTTGTCCAAAGTATAAAATTCAACCTGACAAAATTTGTCACTTTTTAACAAAAATATACAGTGAAATTTATAGTCTTAAATTTTTTATGTGTAAGGTGCTGTTTTTCTGTGTAAATTGTCTATAATAAAAGTTGGCACGTTTAGTGCTATCATTAGAATAGCTTACAAAGCTTATAACTAAATTAACAACATTTGTGGAGAATGTTATGAATACAATGCAGAAGGGCTTCACGCTCATCGAACTTATGATTGTAGTGGCTATTATTGGTATTTTGGCTGCAATTGCGATTCCTGCTTATCAAGATTATATTGCTCGTTCACAAGTAACTGAAGCTGTAACTTTAGCAAGTGGTCAAAAAGGTGCAGTAACAGAAGTTCGTGCTAACACAGGTGCATGGCCTACATCTAATGCTGCAGCAGGTATTGCAGCAGCGTCTGCTATTTCGGGTACATATGTAGCCCAAACAGCTGTCGGTGCAAATGGTGCAATTACTGCAACTATGAGAAGTGCAGGTGTAAATGATGCTGTTAAATCTCAAACTATTACTTTAACTCCGACAGAGCAAAGTGGTTCATATACTTGGGCTTGTACATCTTCATTAAGTGCTAAATATCTACCAGCAGCTTGCCGTTAATTAATAAAAGTTAAAAAAGGGAGGAAACTCCCTTTTTTATTTAAATAAAATATAAGGAAATTTTTTAAATGTACTTAAATGAAAACATAAAATATTGGCTAAAAATTATTTTTCCTATGGCGATATTATTACAATTATTTTCATTTTCGTTATTTCATTCATTTAATTTTTTACCTAGTTTTAATACCATAAATCACTGGGGAATGCTTAATAATATTGGAGCATATTTTGGTATTAGTGCTTTGATGTTTTCTATTGCTAAAAGCAAGGTAATTAAGCCCTATTTATTTGCAGGGTTGATTATAGTTGGTTGTTTTATATTTTTTTTAGATATAACAAATGCATACACAAACCCCTCTGCAAATCTTATGGTTATCTTGGCTCCATTAGGAGTATATACTTTATTTAAACAACTATATTTTTATTTTTTTAAAAGAAATAATAATTTAAGTATTCTTTATTTCTTATTGACATTTCTTTTTATATTAATGGCATGGTCCACACAAACCGCTTTAGAAGTTAATAAATTTATTTTACCCCATGTATATGATATTGACATATATAAAATTGATTCCGCTTTCGGAAATATCACATTGCCATTTGTCCAGTGGTTTGAGATGTCTCATGCTTTTTGGAAAACTTTAGTACTGGAAGCCTATTCTTTATTATCTATTGTTTTATTTATAGTAGTTTCTCTCTTTATCAGGGAAAATAAAGAGAAAAAATATCATATTATTAGAGTACTTATTGTCCCTTTTGGTTTAGCTTTTATATGCTATAGCATTATTCCTGTTTCCGGGCCTGTATATGCGTTTAGTACTCAATACTTCCCTCTAAACATGCCAACAGCTAATGAAGTTCAGAGTGGTAAAGTTTTTATTCCTCCCGCAGCTCGTAATGGGATGCCCTCTATGCACTTAACAGGCGCATTATTAATCTGGTTATTAACAGCAGGATTGAGTAGAAAAATTTACTTTTATATAGCAACTGTATTTGTGTTATTAACAGCCATCGCTACGATTGCTTTTGGAGAACATTATTTTTTAGATTTAGTGGTTGCTTTGCCATTTGCAGCTTTTATAGGTACAGGATTAGCAAATCCTGATAACTTTATTTTTAAAAATAAGAAAATCACAACACTTTGGATAAGTTCTGGATTAACATTCATTATATGGATGCTCATGTTGCTAGTTTCATCAGAGTGGTTGTATAGTAATTTGTTATTTGTACAACTTTTTACTATATGGAGTGTTATTGTTACAGTCATTTTATTTAGTATATATATAAAATACGTATGGAATGATGCTGAAGTAATAACTCCTATCTTAGAAATAGAGGATACCAAAAAACCAGAAACATCTACTATCCCTCGCTGGGTGATTGGTGTATTTGTTGCTTCGGGTTTTGCAGGTTTATTGTATGAAGTGGTTTATGCAAAAAGTTTAGCAGTTACATTTGGTAGTACCTCTTTAGCTTCATATACTGTTTTAACAACCTATATGTCTGGTATGGCTTTAGGTAGTTGGTTGGGTGGGTATATTGCTGATAAAGTAAAAAAGCCGCTTTTGTATTATGCAGGCATAGAAGCATTTATTGGTCTATATGCAGTTATTACCCCATTTTTATTTAAGGTCATTCAGAATATTTATGTTCTATCTGTAACTGGATTATCCGCAGATGACCCTTATGTAACATTTTTACGAGTGGCGTTGGGTGTGATTGTTTTAGGTATTCCTACCATTCTGATGGGTGCTACTTTACCTATCATGTTTAAATATTTAAAACAACTCAACATCCAAAGTGATACAGCAATTAGCCGCCTATATAGTGCCAATGTGATTGGTGCTGCATTAGGTTCATTTATAGGTGGGTATTTCTTTATTTCTGCAATAGGTCGAATCGGTGCTACGAATTTAGCTGCCGTCTTTAGTTTGATGATTGCACTCTATACCATAGAGCAATTTAAAAAGCAGAAAACTCAAATTCAGGAATTTGATAATTCTCCATCTATTGTTTCTTCAGCTCCTGTGCCGAAAATATTTGGCATAGTAGCACTTGTTGTTTTAGCGGTTGGTGGTGCAGTTACGCTGGGCCTAGAAGTTGTTTCAATTCACATGCTGGCTGTGGTTGCAGGTAATAGTGTTTATGCTTTTGCTTTAATGCTTGCAGTGTTTTTATTGGGTCTGGGTTTAGGCTCAGTTTTTGGTAAAAAAGCACTTAGCTATATAGATAGAACAACACTAATTGTTATTGCACAGTGCGGAATTGCTGCATCTATTATTATTACAGCATTAGTATGGGATAGAATTCCTGCTTATTTTGCTAGTTTTGGTGAGATGCAAAATTATATCCATTTAGGATTTTGGGCAAGAGAGATTTTAAGGGGGGCAATTTGTGCTTTGGCCATGCTGCCAGCGACACTCTTTATCGGTGCAAGCTATCCTGCAGCAATGAGTTTAGCTGCGGATTGGTTGGGACAAGGTAATGCAAAAGGTTTAGGTATTTCAAGTGCATTAAATACTATTGGTAATATATCTGGAGTTTTATTGGTTGGATTTTTATTGTTGCCATTAATGGGTTCAAATAAAGTCTTTTTATTACTTGCTGTGATTTCATTAATTTTAGCAATACTAGTATTAGTATCCGTAATTAAAGTAAATTATAAATTTAATCCTTATACTGCTGGAGTAGTAGTATCAATTTTTGTACTTTTCCCCATCTATCCTAAAAATTGGAATTTTACCAGTTTGGCACAAGGAGCAAATGTGTATTTTGCACCATCATATTGGGGAGAGGTGATAGATTACACTGAAAGCATCGAAGGTGGTGTGACGTCAGTTGCTCGTAGTCCTGATGGTAAATATATGACATTATTAACCAATGGTAAGTTTCAGGGGAATAATTCAGGTGAAACCTTAGCACAAGAATCTATTGCTTTGATTCCACTCCTGCATAATAGTGAACGAAAAAGTGCTTTAGCCATTGGTTATGGTACTGGTATGACTGCTCGAGTATTACATGAGCAAAAATTCCAGTCTCTTGATGTGGTCGAGTTGTCAAAAGATATTGTATTTATGGCAAATAAATATTTTGCTGATATTAACCATAATGTAACAAGTCAGTCAGGGGTCAATTTAATTTATACGGATGGGCGAAATTTTTTATTAACCCAAGACAAGAAGTATGACTTAATTAGTTTGGAAATTTCAAGTATTTGGTTTGCTGGTGCAGCAAATCTTTACAATAAAGAATTCTATGAGTTATCTGAAAAGAGATTAAATAAAGAAGGGGTTCTACAACAATGGGTTCAACTACATCATATGCATCCGATTGATTTAGTGTATATTTTAAATACAGTTCGCTCAGTCTATAAACATGTATGGCTTTATTTTGCGGGGGGGCAAGGTATCATTGTTGCCTCGAATAGTGATGAGGCCTTAAAATCGCATAGCTTAAAATATCCTTATAATAACTTAACGATTGACGAATTAAAGCATAAAGAAAAAACCCTTAAAGATTCTGTCGTGTTATCACCTAAAGGAGTAAATAATCTGGCACATAAAACAGATAAGACATTACGCCATCTTATTTCGACAGATAATAATTTATATTTAGAATACGCAACACCAAAAGGTAATGCGATTATGGAAGATACTTTAACTAAGAATCTAGAATACCTTTCAAAATTTGAAAATTAATTAAATTTTCAATAAAAAACCCATCGTTTACGATGGGATTTTTTATTGTGGCTGTACTCTTTTCCCAACGTGTATCGCTCAATACGTCTGAACGGTAAGCGTCCGCTGAACACACCTTATGAATTCATCCTATAAGCCTTAATTTAGTCCCCACTTAAAAACAAGTGGGGA
>NZ_JAAZQW010000072.1:0-5186 GCF_012371415.1 Acinetobacter sp. A3 | reverse complement strand
TTTCATGCAGAATCTCCTGCTCGTATCTTAAGAGAAAATTCTACTTTTAGATCCTATTATTTTTAGGGGGGATTACCCTGAGAGCTTTTGATTTTTTTAATTTTTTGCCATTCATACTGAATTAACATACAAGTAAAATCAAAATTGATAAATATCCAGAAAATCAATATTTATACTAGAGCAAGCTTGTATGAATTTTATGAAAAATATACGAGTAACAACAGGGGTAATAATGTTTAAGTCTATTTTATTAGGATCTTTTTGCTTAATAGCTTTAAGTGCCTGCGGTGGAGAAAATGATTCCTCAGCACCACAAAATGAAAAAATAACGACAAAAGAGCAAGTCTTTCAGAAATTAGAGGATGAAGGGAAATTACCAAAACTTGAAAGAACAGATTCAATTTTAGGGATTGATAAGGACCAAAATGGCATCCGTGATGATATTGACGCTCATATTGAACAAAAATATAAAGATGAAATTGAAAAAAAAGCGGTTCAACAATTTGCAAGGAATAGTCAGCAAAAAATGGCTGTTAATTTAGAGAATGAAGTTGAATTACAAGCATCATCTTATGAAGCTGATAGAGCAACGACTTGTGTTTATAAAACATTCAAAAATAACCCGAATATAGACGCATCCGATGTAATTGATGAAATAGGAAATATGACTACAAATACCAAAAAACGCCTACAGGCTTATTACAAATATAGTGATGCTTTAGATGGCTTTGTGTTCACGATACCACAAAGAGATTACTGCGATGAATAAGAAAATTCATTTGAGTGCCATTTCTCTTTTAATGGTTGCATCTAGCATCACTAATGCTACAGACGATGTAAATGATTTGTGCAACAAGTCTGATATAACTATAGCCTATTTCAATGGTGTTCTTACGGATGAGAAAACAGCTAAGTAATGTACAACAAAAGTCAATTCCTCTCTGATTTTGTGGAAACTTTTTATCAACGATTCTCAGAAGAAACCATAGGTGATCGTTGGGAATTATATACTGAAATAATAAAGCAACAGTTCCAAAACAATAACGGAAAAACTTGGCTTGGTCATATTAACGACGCTCTAACCGTAATAGCGACAGTACCTAGATTTGCTTTTGATTTAATTCAAAGAGAGGTTGTTGATAGTATTGTTGCAGCATTAAAGTTGACTGCACCAATTGCAGAACGAGAAACATATTTAAAGCATGAGCGTGACTTGCAACAAAGCCTTCTAGAAGGTAATAAAGTTATAATGATTGCGCACTCTCAAGGGAACTTGTTTGTTAATAAGGCGTATCAATATTCCATTTCAAAGACTGATTCCTCCGCAGTTGGTGTAATCCATGTAGCGCCTGCTTCTATTAAATTAAATGGAAATCATATTTTAGCTGATCAAGATTTAGTTATTAATGGTTTGCGTCTATCTGGTAGTGTTCCATCCAATACTCATAGCATTCCTGTTTATAAACCATTTGGGAATAATTTTGGACGTGATGCCTTTGGGCATGGGTTTTTAGAAACCTACACTAATCACAACTTTCCTATGTATTCAGCCTTAGACTCAGAAGTAAACAATCTTTTTAATACGCTTACAACCTTGAGGGAAAATGCAACAATCTATTTTGGTTTTACTGACATCAATACCTAGCATAATCATGGTGATATTCCTTGAGTTTAAGCTATGATTTTTATCCCATTAACCATCATCTTACCTTGTGAATACAGCATCAAAGTGCTTAGTTACCGTTCAGAGTTGTATGAGGGATAAGGGCAAATTGTAGGTTTTATCTCAGGTTCAAATTTAAGATTTTAGCAGCATTCCAAACTCTACAATTTGCGTATAGTGGTAGCTAATCACTATATCAATCAAGATACAAGCAGCATTGCTTCGCAAGACGTAGCGAAGCGTAGTGTCCCGATGACAAAACCAAAATATACCCCTGAAATCAGAGAAAGAGCGGTTCAATTATTGATTGACTACCAAGACGGTATCTCAGGTCAGTGACTTTACGTATATTCAAACCAATTCAGGTTGGGTCTACACCGCCTTTATTATTGATGTGTTCTCACGAGCAATTGTTGGATGGAAAGTATCAACACGTATGAATACAGACATGGTGCTCGATGCACTTGAGCAAGCATTGTATGATCGAGGCTTGCCAAAGAACGTGATTCATCATTCCGACAGAGGTGTGCAATATCTTTCCATTCATTATACCAATCGTTTAGAAGCAGCAAATTTACGAGCATCAGTCGGTACAACTGGTGATTCATATGATAATGCTCTGGCTGAAACGGTGAATGGCTTATACAAAACAGAGGTGATTGAATATTTAAAAGCAGATTGGCAAGGTTTAGCAGATGTACAACTTGCGACACTAAACTGGGTAGATTGGTTCAATAAAAAGCGTGTACACAGTGCACTGGGTTATGTATCGCCTTTTGAGTTTGAAGCAATGTACTATGATAAGATTAACCCGTTAGGTCAGGCGGCCTAACTTAAATAAAAAAGTCTCCGACAAACCCGGTACGGTTCACTCAAGTATAAATGCGAGAACGCAAGTGTATTGTTTGAGGAAGTCAACGAAAGTTTCACAACCCAAATGTGTTCGTGCTGTGGTGAGATCACCGCAAGCAGTCCGAAAGGTAGAGCAGATTTGCGAATAAGAGTATGGGAATGTGAAAACTGTTTAAATACCAATGATCGGGATTTAAATAGTTCTAAGAACATACTTGCGCTTGGGCTTAAGCGTCTAGCAGTAGGAATCACCTCCGTTTAGGGAGGTGAGGAAGTCAAGGTCTACCAGTCATTCTCATTCCAAGTAGACCATCAAGATATAAAACTACATAGCCAATTTTGCCGATACCAAACGATTCATACTCACACCACGCTCCGCAGCTTCAAGTGCTAGTTTTTGATGAACCATTGATGGAACACGAACAGCAAACCGTCCGCTATACTTTTTTTCTGAAAGCGGTACAGGTAATTTCTCATTATTGCTGATCATATCTGCTACAACTTCAGCAACAAGATCAACAATCCCTGAAAATGCTTTAGATTGTTCTGCATCGAGCCAAGACAGTGACGGAAATTCGGCACATAGACCAACATACTCATTATCTTCTGCTGACCATGTAACACGATAAGTAAATTGTTTGCTATCCATTTGACACCTCACAATGTTTTAAGTTTATCAAGTGCAGCTAATACTTGCCTAACCTGATAAGGTTTAGCCTTTCCGCTATCATCTTGAAGATTAATACGAGGATCGCCTTGCTACGGTGTTTTAAATACCGTGTGACTACCACTTGTTTGTCTTGGTTCACCAAAATATTGCTTACAAACCTTGAGTAAATCGACATAGCGGATATTTTTTGGATTATTCCGCATTTGTTCTATAAGTTGATCAAGATTTGCCATTTAAATGCTCAATAGTGCCAATGATTAATAGTATCAATATTGATACCATTAATCAAGAGTTTGGCATGCCTAGTGGCTTATACGAACAGAAATGAATGGTAGGGTGCAAATAGGAATAGGGGGTAGATTTACATAGGAATATGCAATTTACTATTCACTCAATTTGTATAGCAGATAAGTCGTAGCAGCAATGACATAACATGACATAGAAAATAATCAAAAATACAGAATTCGGATTTATGTCGTCGATAAAAAAACCTACCAAATTTCGTCTAAAGAGTAGATCTGGTATCTTGGAGCTTGTCGTGATTAGCGTCTCTAAACTGCTATAAAAGCAGTTTAGAATTTTAAATAGCTCACATGAACTAGAAACTTTCTTTGTAATTAAATATGTTTTCACTTGGTATCTAAACTTTGATAGAATCAATTAAAACTTTAGAGTTTAAGTGTAAACAATGAGAAAAACTAATATTCGACGTGATAGCTACTTAAAATTTCTGAATACATGGCAAAACCGTGATGTTATTAAAGTGCTTTCAGGTGTACGTCGCTCTGGAAAATCCACCTTGTTGGCGATGTTTCAACAAGACTTAAAAGCACAGGGTGTACAAGCCGAAAACATCATTGCCATCAACTTTGAATTTATGGAATTTGAAGAACTTACCGATTACCGCAAACTACATGATTATGTACTGTCAAAAGTTGATGAAAGCAAGAAAAACTATGTTTTTTTAGATGAAATACAACATGTTACCAATTTTGAAAAAGTAGTCGACTCTTTATATGTTCGGGATTATATCGATTTATATATTACAGGTTCAAATGCATTCTTTCTGAGTGGAGAACTTGCGACGTTACTCACAGGACGCTATATCGAGCAACATGTTTTACCCTTGTCATTCCAAGAGTTTAAACAGTGGCATATTGAAAATAATCCGATCATCCAACAATTATCCAATCGTGATTTGTATGCCATGTACACGCGCAGTAGTTTCCCCTATACGCTTGCCATGACCAGCCAGCAGGAAACCTATGATTACTTGCAAGCGGTCTATGCCAGTGTAATGTTTAAAGATGTTATTCCCCGTTTGAATACGGCCGATATTAACTCTCTCGAGCGTGTCGCAAGATATTTGGCAAGCGTGACAGGCTCACCCATTTCCATCAATAAAATTAAAAATACCTTTGTTTCAAGTGGGGTTAAAATCTCATTTGAAACAGTAAAACGCTATATTCAGGGCTTACAGGACAGTTTGCTATTTTATAGCGCCGCACAATTTAAAGTACGTGGGCGTGAGTTATTACAATCCTCTGAAAAATACTATTTAGTTGATGTCGGATTGCGCCGCATTATGTTGCCTGATGCTAATGCTGATCAAGGTCATATTTTAGAAAATGTGATTTATCTTGAGCTTGTCAGACGAGGCTATACGGTCTATGTAGGGCGGGTTGATGAATATGAAATTGATTTTGTTGCTGTCGATACTTTACAGAATTTAACTTATTATCAGGTGGCATTAGAAACTCTCAATGAGGAGACACTAAGCCGAGAGTTACGTCCATTACAGAAAATTTCTGATTCATATCCCAAGTATTTACTTACCTTAGACACCATAGGGACTGAAGCCAATTATAATGGTATTGTAAAAATGAACGCTCTTGATTGGTTGCTGTCTGAAAATAAATAAAGTGGAGTAATTAACTATAACTAAAAATATAGACAAATATTTGCATAAGTGCTCATTTTGTCTATGTCGATTCAGTAGTG
>NZ_JAAZQW010000071.1:0-5313 GCF_012371415.1 Acinetobacter sp. A3 | reverse complement strand
CTTACCCAAGTTACGCCTTAAATTTGGCTCAATTAGGGGCGCTTTGCATTTCAAATCTTTGTGCAACAAAGCCACTCGACAAACAAAAAAAAGACTACATCGTATTACGTTTAAGTAGTCAATATGACAATAAATCTGATTTATTAAAAGTAAAATATTGAAATTAAAGATTGGAAATCGATTGGACTAAGTAAAAAAATCATGGATTGATACCGCAAAGACATATCAGTTACCAATTGATAAGACAAAATTAACTTACATTGGTAAACTTTCTAAAAATGACTTTGAACGATTAATTAATCATCTTAAAGAACAATAACTGTTTGTCTAGTTAGTGAACAATATATATCCAAGTTGGCTAAGAATAGCTGTTCATCTATTTGTGATAAATAGTGCCTATTAAGATAGGGATATGCACCTATTCATACCCAATTGGGCTTTTTTATGGATTCTTCACATTTCACGATCATTTCATGTTCAATGTTTCATAGGATTGATGAGTTAGAATAAAAAGTACTAGCGTTTTAATTGTGCTAATTCACGTGCACGTTCTTCAAAATGAGTTCTTAATCCATCATTCAACCAATGCTCAGAGTTCTGTGCTGCTTCAATTAGAAGCCGATGAACTTCTTCTCTTGCTTCTAAAATATTTTTATTTGGAGCACCTAAAATAGGATTAGCTTTGATTTTATCTTGCATACGGTTTTTCATACTTTAGATTCCAGGATTAAGTTTAGGCAGTTAAATCGAATATAGTAGCATTCGATGATTAGCTATCCAAAATCAGTAAAAGATATCTTAACTGATAAAGAAATAGTCATTTTTCGTCTACTTGCAGATTGTTCGAAAAATTAGCCACTAATTTCTGTAAGCGGTCTATCAATCACTCCTGTTGCTAGTAGAGCACTTTCAGTAGAAACTAGGTATTTCACTCACTGGATATATTAATGTTAATGGATTTGATGTTAATGAAATAAAGCCGAAACGCTGATAAAACTCCATCGCTTTTTTATCTTTAGCATGTATTACAACAAAATTAACACCAATAATTTGAGCAACTGTTGAAACTTGTTTGAGCGCATGGGCTAAAAGCACTTTCCCAATTCCTCGCCCCTGAACTGTTTGATCAACGGCAAAGCGACCTACAACCACACAAGGCAGTGGATAACGAGGTAATCGTTTAGTAAGTACAGTATCAACTACATCAAATCCTATGGATGTGCTGGATAAACAATAAAATCCTCTCACGTGTAGATCATCATCAATAGCAACATATGTTTTACTTGTTCCTGCTTTCTGATGTTGGGATGCATACTGTTTTATGAATTTATTTAAATCATCTTGCCCACAATTAAATGATTTTTTCTGATGATGGGCTTGTAAAACCTCAATTTTCATCCAACAAACTCATTAATTTTTTCATCTCATCATTTGCAGGGCGTGGGTTCTCAAGTATGTTCATTAACATATCTCGATCAACATTATTCACTTTTAACTCATAATTAGATTTAAGTAATTCTTTTGCTCTTTCAAATGAGGATTGAAGCATGAAAGAACTTACACTGAGTCCTAATAAATTCGCAGCTTGTTCAATCACATTTTTTGCATCAACTGTTGAGCGAATATTGATTCGTTCCGTTGCTAAATTAGTCATACTTCCTCCCAGTAAGTACATCAATTTGATGTACAATTATAACAGATTAAATTTGAGCTTCAAGAATCAAAGTTGCATATTTGTTTTGAAATATTTGAATAGAAAATCAATGGCCTACTACTACCCAAAATAAGTGGCAGGGTTTGAATAAGAATAGCTGGTAGGTTTACATAAGAATATGCAGTCTACTCGTAAAGGAGAAATTTCATCTAACTTATTTGATGACTTGGTTGCTTCAATCAAAGAAGCTGGATCTATCAAACGTAAAGAAATAAAAGTAATGGGTGACCGATTTATCAGTAATTCGCAATTGAAAGGCGTTAATAAGCATTAAGTTTGCATGTTATTATTAGATTGAGAGCTTGATCGATAAAATTATAGGGCTAAAGGTGATGCTATGACGTTATTGGAACAGCAGGCTGTACCAGAAGTTGTGTTGGCAAAATCAGTACTTAAGATTGCTAAACAGCTCTCCCTTAGTCAGTCTCAGCTCGCAATAGTGCTAGATATGGATGTCGAGGCAATCACTCAATTGCAAAACCAACCTGAATTAGATCCAAACTGTAAACAAGGGAAATTAGCACTGTTGCTGATTCGTCTATACCAGGCTTTGCATGCTTTGACAGGTGGTGATCAGGCTGCGATGAAGATTTTTTTAACGTCCGAAAATAGAGTCATTAGCGGTATCCCACTTCATCAAATTGAAACGATGAGTGGCTTGATTTCTGTTCTTAATTTTGTTGAAGCGATGAGAGCGAAGTTATGATGCGGATAGCCTTGTTGTATTAAGTTAGCCATAAATAGGGTGATGGCGCTCTAGTGTTCATATACTCCAATTTACAGTCTTTTTTCGACGCATACCAAAATGTGTTGATATGCATCTTTAGAAATTATTTACGGACTCAAAATTAGTAAAGATAAGCTATGAACTTGAGCCACAAACAACTTTTAAATTGCCATTCTCTTGTTTAATTAAATAAATATAATCAATAAAATGCACAAAGCCATCATCAACAACGCGTGGTGAAGTTGCTAAATAAATTTGTTGGGGGTTTGATTCACTTACAACATGTGATCCTTTAAACATATTACTCATTTTTTCACTCAAATTCTGAGCTTTATCATTTTGATCAATATTACGGAGTCTTTGAATTTCCTTCATATATTGATTGAATTTTTGAGTATCAAATGTAGAAAATTTAAATTTATCCCTTGCCTCGATCATGTTTTTCACATGTTCAATAGCCACCCCTTGTTTGATCTCTGCATTAAATTTATAACCATAGCCATAATAGTTTTTTGTTTCAATTTTAGTAAATAACGCTGTACTTTTATTTCTAGGTAAAAATATACGTACATCAGGTGTATCACCTTCGGCATCTTCGTATTCGGGATAAAATTTATATTGATCCTGCTCACTATAGTTTTGCTTTAAAGCAGTCTCTAGCGATTTATGTGTTTTACCTGCAACACTATGAGTTGCAAGCTGCTCTATAAATGAATCAACAGTCATTTTTTGAGTATTCCAAGCCCCACATAATAATGTCTGATCTATTGCTGAATAAGATGGCTGTGATTTCTGCTTATTAGCGTAATCAACAAGCATCTGCTTTGCAGGTTCATAACCTTGAGCATTTGCTTGTTGAAGTAGTTGTATTGCTAATGCTTCATTTACCTGTAGGCCATCGCCACTAAATAGCATTTTTGCCAAAATTACTTTAGCTGGTGCATAGTTCTTGCTACTTGCACGATCTAACCATTCAATTGCTTTGCTAGTATTTCTGGGAATCTTAACTCCATCATAATAAACCATACCCAAATCGTATTGATTTTTGGCAAATCCCAGCAGTAATGCCTTACTTTGTTCTTTCGCAATTGCTGGAATAATTGGTTCGTGAATATTTTTTGCAAAAACCGTTGATGTGCCAAATATACTCATGCTTAACAATAAGCATCCTAAAATATTTTTCAAAATATAGTCCTGTATTCAATTCAAAATTTTATAAATTAAAGTGATTTATTCATGCTTTAGTCAGGATAGCCACCTTTTGCTGCATCATATTTTTTGGTAATGGTTTTATTTATTTTTTTAAGATCCCAGTTTGTTCCACTATATTTAATTTGAATTGGATAGAATTCAGTATTTGGCTCTGAAGCTAAAATTTTGTACTCAGCTTGATAGCCATATTCAACTTCACGATCTTTCGATTCAATATAGCGTAGCCCACTTACACCTGCATCGCCCACAGAAAGTAGAGAAACTTTATGGTCTTGTAAGGCAAGCATCATAAAATAAGATTCTGTCGCACTACCTGAAGTAAACCCAGTCTCAAAAATCGCTCCCACTACATTTTTACCCACACGCTGAGTTTTATTTTGTAGTTCTGCTATTTTTAAATGACTTGCACCCCATGAACTAGGGATATCAATGAGCTATGTATTAGGATTTGTTAATTCAAACTTTCCATTTTGATTTTTTTTAAAATTGAGCAAGTAACCTTTAACATGGCAACCATGGCAGGTGTCTACTTCATTCCCTATGGTTTGCAAACTTTCCACAAATACCAAATAACGAGTTTGATTATTTGCATTTTGATATGTCAGGGTTGGATGCTGTTGTAAAAAACGCAGTTCATTTGTTCCATCAATTTTTTGCTGTACAGCAATAAATGGGTATTTCACTTCATTTGAGGTATAACGCCCACTGAGCTGAATTCGTCCAAATAAGGTTGGGAGTAATTCATTAGAAGTAAGGCTATTAAGCACAATCGAATTGCTGGTTGCAGTTGCTGGAGTTGTCTTTGCAGTATTTTGTTTTGGAGCAAGTCCACTTGCGCCTATAAGAGCCTCCTTCCAACCAACTTTTTCACCACTTTGATTTGAAAAACCAAATTTTTTGGTTTCTGGGTTATATCCCCAATAATAGTTTTCAGCAAAGCTTATACTACTCATCGAGATGAGCGCTATTGCTAAACCAGTTTTAAACAACATGTTTTCCTCTTATTTGTCATGTGATTTTTAGAGAATAAGACTTAAAAAATATAATTATCAAACAGTTGTAGATATGCTAAGAACCATATTGTTAGAAACAGGGCTTATCTATAACTGTGTCTACTTACTTTTATAGATCCATAAAAAAGCCACCTTCATAAAGATGGCTATATTTGACATAATTAATAAATTCCAAATTTACAATCTTCTATTGCTTCCATTTTTTGGGTAGTAGTTTCCCCCAAGGTTTTACGGCTTTCTCTAATACTTGGATCATTTGTGAAAATAGGGAACTCTTTTACTGCAGTTCGATATTCAGTTTCTACTTCGTGACAAGCCTTAATATTTTCAATTGTTTTCTTTACAAATTTTTCATCTACTTTCTTATATTGGCTTGTGGAAACTCTTAAAGTTTTACCATCATCGGACAAATGTAAAGGCATTTTAGAATATCCATTATTAATTACTAATGTATCTTCATCTTTTTCTAGTACATAAGAACGGCCTTCTTTTTCATTAATTACATTACTTTTAGCAACCACATTCTCTTTTAAAATATAACTATCCTTACCTTCTTTGAAAATCTGCATAAAGAGATGGATCCGTAAATTTGAACAACTCCTATAAGTGATATTCTGCTCCTCAAATGATGTTATAAACATCAATAT
>NZ_JAAZQW010000070.1:0-5774 GCF_012371415.1 Acinetobacter sp. A3 | reverse complement strand
AAGAGTGGATTCTAAATGTTCAGATAAAGACATAAAAAAATGAGCGTATTTACATACACTCATTTTTACTACATTTTACTAAAATTTGCTTAACTGACTGGCATTAGCTCAATATGAGCGGCTTTTTTAGTTTTGAATCAGAAACTTACTACCTGTAAAATATTTTTAAGTACAAATGGTTTTAAAGCATCTCTTCCACTTGCAAAGTGTGATAATAAATTTGATTGCGTCCTAATTGTTTAGCACGGTACAACGCTTGGTCTGCACGTTGCAGAAAATCGCTTTTGAAAACGTCTGCCTCACCTTTATAAACCGTAAAACCTAAGCTGATTGTAACAGTACTTGCCACCGTAGACTGGCTATGTGGAATTGCCAAACGCTCTACCGCTTTAAAAATATTGGAAGCGACTGCGTAAGCACCATGCGCATCCGTTTCTGGCAGCAACACCACAAACTCCTCGCCACCATAACGTGCCACAAAATCCATGTGGCGAATAGAATCTTTAATCGATTTGGCAATTGAGGAAATCACTTCATCGCCCTTTTGATGCCCGTAATGGTCGTTGTATTTTTTAAAGAAATCTACATCAATAAATAACAAAGACAAAGCAGTTTCATCATGTCGAGCCTGCTCAAAAAAACTGTCCAGCATTTCATCAAAGGTGCGTCGATTGGAAACTTTGGTCAATGAATCATGCTGACTTAAATGCAGCAACTCTTCTGCATGAATACGATTAATTTTTTCACTGAGTCGGGCTTGGTGCATCACCAAGAAAATCATACGCTCACGGGTACACAACATTTTACTGATCAAAAAACCCATTACCGTACTGCCAACCAACACCCGCCCCATCACCATCACATCAATAGGAATATATAGAGTCAGAAGCATCACCATCGCAACGACAGCCGCCATTAAGCCAGTCAACAGCATGTGAAATGGCTTCACCCCTGTTAGTACATACCCCATAATATAAATCATGCAAATAATCATCATGGCTTGGTGTCTGAACACTTCGGTATGTACGGTCATGGTTAGCCATGTCATCGACACAATTGCCCAGAAAATCAGCCCTATAGCGGCATAGGCGTAGTACGGACGCAATACGCGATAATGCGCAAAGAAAAACAGCGTGAGTAAGCAAAACGCTCCGTTAACCAAACCTAGAAAAGAATGGATAAAATCATGCTTAAAAGCAGCACGGTCAATAATCCAGTAATCCCCTGTAATAATCAGTACGGTCAAAATGAAGTAAATCAGTACACCCGACCAAAAGTATTGATTAATATTGTGGCGTGCTTGTTCAAGATGTTGTTGCCAAAACTCAAGCTCTAACTGCTTTGGAAAAACCTGCCCCGCACGTTTGCGCTGACGTTTAATCAACGCCTCATTTTTTTCTTTGTCGTACTGTAATTTCGCTAATTTATATTTGTATTCCATGGATGCTTTAAATTCCATTTAACTGCTCAGGTTCTACAACCCAATGCCCCAACAAGCCATATAATTTTTTTAGTGGTTTAAAAATAACACAATGTCAGCAAAATTAATTCAGCCATTTCTATTTTTTATGGCTTTCGACGTTACCATTTTAACATTTATAGATTATCATCTGTTTTATTTTTCAGACTGGCAGCGCCTTGAATACGATTACTCTTATCCAGCCAGATGACTGGCATGCACATTTACGTGATGGTTTAGCACTTCAACGTACTGTACCCGATCTTGCCAAGCAATTTTCACGCGCAATTTGTATGCCTAACCTTGTTCCACCTGTGAAAACTGTGGAAGAAGCAGAGGCCTATCGTGAACGCATTATGGCGCACGTGCCTGAAGGTATCGCATTTGACCCTCGCATGGTGTTGTATTTTACCGATCAGACCTCGCCTGAAGAAGTTAAAAAAATAAAAGAATCAGCGCATGTGAATGCGATTAAACTTTACCCTGCTGGCGCGACCACCAACTCAGACAATGGGGTTAGCGATATTCGTAAAGTATATGCCGTGATTGAGCAACTTGAAGAGCAGCAAGTGCCTTTATTGTTGCACGGTGAAGTCACACATCATCATGTCGATATTTTTGACCGTGAAAAGCGTTTCCTAGATGAAGTGTTATCGCCTTTGTTGCAACAGTTCCCGAACTTGAAACTGGTACTTGAGCACATTACCACTTCTGAAGCCGCACAATTTGTTTTAGAACAAGGTCGCAATGTAGCAGCAACCATTACCCCACAACATTTATTGTTTAACCGTAATGACATGTTGGTGGGTGGTGTAAAACCGCATTTCTATTGTTTGCCAATTTTGAAACGTCAAACGCATCAGCAAACATTATTGGAAGTCGCAACTAGTGGTAATCCTAAATTTTTCTTAGGTACAGACAGTGCACCGCACTCAAAAAATGCTAAAGAAAATGCATGTGGTTGCGCAGGCTGTTATAGTGCCCCTACTGCAATTGAACTCTATGCTCAAGCTTTTGACCAAGTCGGCCGTATTGATCGCCTAGAAGGTTTTGCCAGCTTGTTTGGTGCAGATTTCTATGGTTTGCCACGCAATACCAACACCATTACCTTGGTAAAAGAAGAGCAAACTATTCCAACCAGTTTAGACTACTTGGATGGTGAACAAATTATTCCGCTATATGCGGGTAAAACCATTCAATGGAGAAAAGTGTGACAGATACAACTTTGCCCGTTATAGGGCAACGTTTTCGTGGTTTTTTGCCTGTGGTGGTCGATGTTGAAACCGCAGGCTTTAATGCCCAAACCGATGCTTTATTGGAAATTGCTGCTATTCCCATCATTTATGATGCTGAAGGCAAATTTGTTCCAGGTGAAGCGTATCATGCGCATATCAACCCATTTGAAGGGGCAAATTTAGACCGTCGCTCATTGGATTTTATTGGGATTGACCCATTTAACCCAATGCGTGTGGCCATGGCTGAAGATGAAAAAACAGCGTTAAAGCGGATTTTCAAATCTATAAATGAAGTGCGACGTCAGCAAAATTGTACCCATGCTATTTTAGTGGGTCACAATGCACATTTTGACTTAGGCTTTGTACAAGCAGCCATTGCCCGTACAGGCACTAAAAACCAAAATCCATTCCACAGCTTTTCTGTGTTCGATACTGTGACTTTAAGTGCTGTGATGTTTGGTCAAACGGTGCTGGCAAAATCATGTATTCAGGCAGGTATTGAGTTTGATGGTAAAGAGGCTCACTCGGCACTGTACGATACTCAAAAAACAGCGGAACTCTTTTGTTTTATTCTAAACAAACTTGCACCGCACTTGGTCGAAACCCTACTTACCCCTGAAGCATAATTGCCCACAATTTCTCATTTTGATTGATCTAAACATGGCAGACATTAAATGTCTGCCATGTTTTTTATAGCAACAACTTATCTTTTGCTCACCTTAGGCACTGAATCACTCTTTTTAAGCTGTATTTGGTTATAATGAGTCAGTTCAATTATTTGTGCTTTGCTGTCATGTTAAAAAAGATTCTCTTGGTTCTGGTCATTTTGGCGCCTTCTGCGTTATATATCTATATTGTTAACCGTGACAGCGACAAGGCAGAAACTCCAACTCAAACTGTACCCGCAACAGAAACAGCTGCAGAAAAGCAATACCAAACACCCGAACATTAAAATGGATTCGTTCAGCTAATTCTTTATTTGTGAGTTATTATTTTTTAAACAAATTGCAATTTAGTGATTGGATTTTATTTAATTCTGGTTTGACACTCACCTTAAAAATTAATAATATACGCATCACCTCACAACGTCCCTATCGTCTAGAGGCCTAGGACATCGCCCTTTCACGGCGGTAACCGGGGTTCGAATCCCCGTAGGGACGCCATTTATCGTGCTATACGATCATTTCTAATTCAAACATATTATTTTCAAGATTGCAGAATTGTAGTTTTTCTCTACAATACTTCGCTTCTTTTATTTTTTCTCCTATCACTTATGCAGTCATCCAATCATCAGAATGATGTTGTGCATCAAGGTCGTGCTGAGCCTTTAAAACGTGCAATGAGTACCCGCCATTTGGTTATGATTTCATTGGGCGGAGCCATTGGTACAGGTTTATTTCTTGGCTCAGGTGAAGTGATTGCACAAACAGGGCCTATTGGCGCAATTATCGCGTATATTTTTGGTGGTTTAATTGCCTACATGGTCATGCTGTGTTTGGGCGAACTTGCCGTACACTTGCCTGTTTCAGGTTCATTTGGTGCTTATGCCAAACAATATATTGGCCCAGGCACGGGTTATACCATTACTTGGCTGTATTGGCTCACGTGGTCAGTCACCTTGGGTACAGAGTTTACCGCTGCTGCCTTGCTCATGCAGGAATGGTTTCCGCATATTTCCATGTGGATTTGGACACTCATTTTTGGTGGCGTCGTGTTCAGTTTGAATATGATTTCAACCCGCCTTTTTGCAGAGTCTGAATTTTGGCTGTCATTAGTCAAAGTAGTCACCGTAATTGCCTTTATTGTTTTGGGTTTAATGGCTATTTTTGGCGCTGTATCTTATCAAGGTTATAGCTCCGCACCATTATTCAGCAATTTGACCGCACAAGGCTGGTTTCCTGAAGGTTTATTCCCTATTTTTGCCACCATGTTAATTGTGAATTTTGCCTTTTCAGGCACTGAGCTAATTGGTGTCGCTGCAGGTGAAACTAAAGATCCTGCCAAAAATGTACCCAAAGCCATTAACACTGCCATTTTCCGCCTGTTGATTTTCTTTGTGGGTACAATTGTCGTGATCAGTGCCTTATTGCCTCATCAGGCTGCAGGTTTGGCCGCTGAAGGCGTCAGCAGCAGTCCTTTTGTGACCGTGTTTAATCAGATTGGTATTCCTTATGCAGAAGATATTATTCGCTTTGTGATTATTACAGCTTTACTGTCTGCTGCAAACTCTGGCTTATTTGCAGCTTCACGGATGATGTGGTCGTTGTCACATCAAAAACAATTACCGCAGATTTTCTCTAAAGTGAATGCACGCGGTATTCCATACATTGCAGTGATGGTAACGATGTTAGGGGCAATGCCAGGTTTATTGTCTGAACAATTCGCACCTGAAACCATCTTTAAAAACCTGTTGGGTGTTGCTGCGTTTACTATGGTAGTGGTGTGGATGAGTATTTGTTTAAGCCAGTTCAATTTCCGACGTCAATGGTATAAACAAGGTAAAACCGTTCAAGACCTTGGCTTTGCATCACCACTGTTCCCGCTTGTCCCTATTTTAGGTTTTGTGTTTTGCTTTATCACCTGCCTTAGCATGGTATTTGACCCTGAAATGTGGGCTGGCTTTATTGGCTGTATGATTTTTATTGCACTGTGCTATATCAGCTATTACACGATTTATCATCCAAAATCATAAGTCTATATTCAACAGTTCACTTTAAAAATGAATACGAACAGGAGGGTAATCTAAAAGATTATTCTCCTGTTTTATTTTTGCGTTGTATTTAGATTAAAGATCAATCTTGTTGTTACATAAATTATTAAACTAGCTGAACTAAAAATGTGCACACTTCAAATTGTGTGAAAAGCATGATTTTTACCACTTAAATGCAATGACTTGAGCTGAATAGTTTTAATTTTATCCAGTCGGACATTTTTTTCAAAATTATTGCAGAAAAGCGTTTGACACCCCCCAATATACGCCCTATTATACGCCCACCTCTGAAACGTCCCTATCGTCTAGAGGCCTAGGACATCGCCCTTTCACGGCGGTAACCGGGGTTCGAATCCCCGTAGGGACGCCA
>NZ_JAAZQW010000006.1:34021-97698 GCF_012371415.1 Acinetobacter sp. A3 | reverse complement strand
GCTTTTCGCTTTTTATTTTCATGACGCAGACAGGATAATAAGTCTTTTTTCAACTCACCCTTTGGTAATGCTCGTATAGTTGAGTAAATCGTTGTATGGCTTACATTCATTGTTTGATCCAAATCAGGAAATGTCTTTAAACGCTTCGATATTTGCTGAGGAGACCATAAACAACGGATCGCTTCAACAATAAATCTCCAAAGGATTGAGTCGATTTTGAGTTTTCTGTGACTACGTCTACGTCTAGCGAAGGTGTTATCAGAAGCATATCGAGCTTGATAAACGTCATTGATGCTATTTCTTTTAAGTTCACGATAGATCGTACTAGGATGTCTTTTAATGAGTTCAGCAAATTTTCTGGCTGAAAAGCCTTCTTTTCTTGACTCAAGCATTAATGCAGTACGATCTTCAAAGTTAAGATGATGGTATGACAATTTTATATACTCCATAAACCCTTTAAATTAATTAGGTGGTTTATGTCGCACTTCAAGTTTTACTCTGCCCATCATTGCAGTCAAAATCGTGGTCAAAAATTTAACCTGATCGCTTTATAACTTAAGCACAATATTATTGGATGATGACCTGTTAAATATTTATAGGTCATCATCTAAAATTACACTTTCATTATGGCTGCTGACTAAATAAATTATAAATCACTTTTCTGAGCCATTGATGACTGGTTTGATGGTGGCATGAAGTATGCCAATACTGTCTTACTGGATAGGTTGGAAAACTTAAAGGTGCATTTACAACCTTTAAATTCCCTCGTGCCAATAATACTTCACTTAAATAATAAGGCACGGTCGCAATCATATCGGTTTCTTGCACAATTAAACCCACACCCAAATAACTTGGGATACTCATTAAAATATTTCGCTTTAACCCTAAATTACTTAATTCATTTTCAATATGATAATGCCCGATACTGGTATCCACATCGACATGCGATTCACGGATATACGCATTCACATCTAAACTATTTTCACAAATTCTTGGATGATCCTTACGACACAACACAATATAATATTGCAAGAATAACTGTTGCTGATAAAAACCTTGTTCTAACTCAGGTAAAAAACCAATGGCAAAATCAATTTCACCATTTGCCATTTGATAACTGGTTTCACGGGTAATTGGACGAATTTTGATTCTGACCGTGGGTGCATGTTCTTTTAAATATCGACTCAGTTTAGGCAACAATACTAAATGTGAAACATCTGTCATCGCTAAAGTAAATAATTGATCTGAATGTGTCGGATCAAAATCTACCTTAAAATTATTGACCGTTTCTATTTTATTAATAATTTCACTAATTGGAGAAAAAATCTGTTTTGCCAATTCTGTAGGTAGCATTTCATTGCCTACCCTTAAAAATAAGGGATCATTAAAATGCTGACGAATTTTATTTAAGCAGTTACTTACCGCAGGTTGGCTCATACCTAGAGCATCTGCTGCAGCTGATACATTTTTTAATTTATATACATAATAAAAAATCTGTAGCAGTTTGCTGTCTAACTTAAACATATTAATCTTTCCTTAGAATCGGTTTTCACTGCTCAGTTTTCATCCTCAATTAGCGCCAAGATTTTAATTTAGAGCTATGTCCAATACCCACATTAAAACTATTGGTTGGATCTAACTTTTGATAATGCTGCTTTAATGCAGGTTTCGCCACATATAAATGTCCAACATTATGTTCAGCAGGATACTCTGCGCCACGAGCATCAAGCAATGACCACATTTGATGTTCCATGGCCAACGGGTCTACCCCTTTTTGAATGATATAGTCCTGATGAAAGACATGACACAAAAAATGTCCGTAATACAACTTATGTATAATCGCCCGCTCCAATTCTTCGGGTAAATTTTCAACCCATTGCGAATCATTACGTCTTAGAGCAATGTCTAAGGCAACAATGTCTTCAACTTCATCTCGATGCGTATCGCGGTAACGAATTGCTGCACCCGCCACAGCAAAACGATGCAAAAAGGCTTTACGTCCTTCATCCTCATTACACAGAAAGAAACTGCCTGAACTACGTGTAATAAAGTAATCCAGTAAAAATTGCTGTACTGCTGCAACATCTTGCTGCTCAATACGTAAAATTAAATGATGCTCGTACAAATCACGAAATTGATTCATCCGTTCAGGTAAATGATTAGGCAACAGCTTCGTGAACATTTGCAAAACTTTATCGGACAACCCACGCATGCCCCAACGGCTCAGCACACCATCGACTTTATCTTTCATGGCAAAAGCTGCAGGTACTTTACTGGTACCAAATTTCTCAATAAACAAGAAACTATCTTTGCCATATTCTGCGCCAATGTCATAGGCAACACGATGGATATACTCGCCTGCAATTGGGACACGGGGTAAATCACGCAATAAAAAACGGCGAATGGCGGTTAAATCATCCTGTTGATTGGTGCCAATATAAAACACCTGACTCGGGATTTTTTCAAAAGTATCCAAGCGCACGGCAAACACACAAACTTTTCCTGCAGAACCCGATGCTTCAAATAAACGGCTTGGATCGGCATTAAAACGTGCAGGGGTATCGGCATCAACTTGCGCAACATCATGCACATAACGCTGATCTGAAGCACAGCAGTGTTCTGAGTATTCAATATCTTCTGCGGTATATTGTTGCTGTTCCAATCTGGTCAGCATTTCTTCTGGATTAGTACCTAAATTTACCCCTAAATGATTGATCAACACCAACTCGCCAGCAGCATTAACTTGAGCGTATAAGGCCAATTCGGTATAGGCAGGACCTCGTCTAACCAAAGCACCGCCTGAATTGTTGCATACTCCACCCAAAACTGAAGCGCCAATACAAGATGAACCAATGACTGAGTGTGGCTCTCGCTGATGCGGCGCCAATTTTTGTTCTAAAGCATCCAATGTTGCACCAGGCAAGCAAATCACTTGCTTGGCATCGTTGATGAGCTGAATACCTTTTAAACGTTGGGTGTTGATCAAAATTACAGGACGATCATAGTCATCACCAAAAGGTGTAGAACCACCCGTGAGTCCTGTATTGGCGGCCTGCATAATAATGATACAGTCTGCCGCCACTGCCACTTGCAACACTTGCCACTGTTGCAACAGCGAACCTGGCGTGACTACAGCAAAAACCTGCCCCTCACCAAAACGTCGCCCTTGACGATATAAGCGGGTATCCGACTCATGGGTCAATACATGCGCTTTCCCCACAATATCGACCAAATTTTTGAGTGTCGCTGCTGCATCAAATTGTGCTATTGATGAATTTGTCTGTGGCATGGTGTGCACGTCCTGAATTCCAATGGTGAAGAAAATACAATTGAGCAATCAAGCCAAACTTTTAAAGTTATGGATTCATCGCCCATGTTGGCAAATTAGCCTTTCAGCTCACGCTCAAGTCGTACCAGACAATCTGAAGTAATGGCCTGAATATTCTTAGCACCTGTTAAGGTCATTGCCACCCGCATTTCTTTATCCATCAGTTCAAGTAAATTACTCACTCCTGCCCCGCCTGCTGCACCCAATGCATAAATAAAGGCACGTCCGAGCATACAAGTATCGGCACCCATGGCCAGCATACGCACCACATCTAAACCGTTACGAATGCCTGAATCTACCAGAATTTTTAAATCGCCTTTGACGGCATCGGCAATAGGTGGCAAGGCACGTGCGGTTGATAACACGCCATCTAACTGCCGCCCACCGTGATTCGATACCACAATACCATCGGCACCAAAACGGACTGCATCTTTGGCATCTTCAGGGTCTAAAATGCCTTTAATCACCATCGGGCCATCCCAAAATTCACGAATCCACTCTAGGTCTTTCCATGAAATAGATGGATCAAAGTTATTGCCCAACCAACCAATATAATCTTCAAGTCCCGTTGGCTTGCCTAAGTATTTAGAGATATTGCCCAAGTCATGTGGACGACCCAGTAAACCCACATCCCAAGCCCAGTTTGGATGCATCACCGCTTGCATATAGCGGCGCATAGCAGCATTTGGCCCACTCATGCCCGAATGTGCATCACGATAACGTGCACCAGGCACAGGCATATCTACCGTAAAGACCAAGGTTGAACAGCCTGCTGCTTTAGCGCGTTCCAAGGCATTGCGCATAAAACCACGGTCACGTAATACATATAACTGAAACCACATTGGGCGTGAAATGGCAGGCACAACTTCTTCAATTGGGCACACCGACACAGTGGATAAAGTAAACGGAATACCCTTTTTGTCAGCTGCAACTGCGGCTTGTACTTCACCACGGCGCGCATACATACCTGTTAAACCCACAGGTGCCAACGCGACAGGCATCGACAGGGTTTCATTAAATAAAGTGGTTTCTAAACTCAAAGCCGACATGTCATTCAATACACGTTGGCGCAAGGCAATTTGTGAAAGGTCTTCTACATTTCTTTTCAGCGTTTGTTCCGCGTACGCACCTCCATCAATATAGTGAAATAAAAATGGCGGTAAACGGCGTTTGGCTGCTTCGCGGTAATCATTCGCAGAAGAAATAATCATGGCGCTATCCTGTTTAATCGACTCGCACGCTGACGACGCGCATCTTCCTCGTCTATCATGCGTACTTGTTGAACTACAAATTCAATATGTCCACACACTGCCGTACGGGCAGCTTCTGGATCCTGACGTTCAATTGCATCCATCACTTGAAAGTGCTGATCATGCAACTGATCGAAACGGTGGGCTTCGGTATAAACTTTACGTCTGCCCAAAACTACGTTGTATTGCAACAAATCAAATAAGCCGCGCATCATTTGAATGAGCACCAAATTGTGCGATGCCTCGGCAATTGCCAAATGAAACTTGGCATCGGCAATTGCCGCCTGATCATCATCACCCAAAATCTGAAAATGAGCGATTTGCTCATAACAGGCGCGGATGTTTTGCAAATCTTCTGCGGTTGCTCGCTGAGCGGCATACCATGCAGTTCCGCCTTCAAGCACCATCCGCGCTTCCTGCACATCAAAACGATAAGCAGGGTCTTCATCAATCAGGTTACTTAACGGCTGCACAATTTGATATTGCGACCAATTGGTTGGCAGCTGTTGCAAAAAAGTACCCGCTCCAACTTTGCTGACCAGCATGCCCTGACTGGTCAATTGCTGAATAGCCTCACGCAAAGAGGAACGGGAAACCCCGAGTTGTTCACACAACTTTCTTTCGGCAGGCAATCGGTCTCCGACTTGCATCTGATTTTTTTCAACCAGTGTGCGCAGGTCTTGAACAACTTTGTCGGAAACTTTCATGCGGCTATCCTCTTGTGCATGTGGTTATGGAATCATCCATGGGAACACATAAGCTTGTAGAGTGATAATAATACCGATCATTACGGTGAACGTGATACTGTGTTTCACGGTAAAGCGGAATAAATCCGATTCTTTACCGACTAAACCAACAGCCGCACAGGCAATTGCAATAGATTGCGGTGAAATCATTTTGCCTGTTACCCCACCACTGGTATTGGCAGCAACCAACAGAACTTCTGGCACGCCAATTTGCTGTGCGGTTGTGGCCTGCAAGGAAGCGAATAAGGCATTGGCTGATGTATCTGAACCTGTCAAGAACACCCCAATCCAGCCTAAAAATGGCGAGAAGAAAGTGAAAGCATTACCTGTGTGTGACAAAGCCAGTGCCAAAGTCGCAGACATACCTGAATAATTGGCAATAAACGCAAAAGCCAACACCATTCCAATAGAATAAATTGGTGTTTTTAGCTCGTTGATGGTTTCAGCAAAAGTTTTAACAGCTTCACGCGGTTTCATTTTTAAATAAATGATGGTGATGATGGCTGCAATCATAATCGCAGTCCCTGTTGCACTCAGCCAATCGAACTTAAAGATCGCATCGTAGTCTTTGACATCTGCCACTACAGGCGGCATTTTTTGTACCAGTTGGTGTAAAAATGGCACCTTGATGGAAATTACCCAGTCGTGCATTGCGCCATCTTTGGCAAATAAATCCTTAAACGGTTTGATGCTCCAAATGGTGACCATCACCGTTAACACTGCAAAAGGTGACCATGCTTTGACAATCTGCCCTATGCTGTATTTTTGCTGTTGTTCTGCAACCAAGTTGGCATCTACTTTTGTGTCTGCATCGCTAAAACGGAAAATGTGTTTTGGCTGCCAGAATTTAAATAAGACCGTTAAACTAATCAAAGAGGCAATTGCAGCTGTAATGTCTGGTAACTCAGGTCCAACAAAGTTAGAGGTCAAGTATTGTGCAATCGCAAAAGCACCACCACCCACCAACACTGCAGGCCAAGTTTCTTTCACACCGCGCCAGCCATCCATAATTGCCATAATCCAGAACAGCACAATAGGCACCATAAATGGCAACTGACGTCCAACCATCTGGCTAATTTCCATGGTTTCTACACCCGAAACCTGACCCGCCACAATAATTGGAATCCCCATTGCGCCAAACGCAACAGGTGCGGTATTCACAATCAAGCATAAACCCGCAGCGTATAAGGGTTTAAAACCTAAACCCACCAATAACGCCGCAGTAATTGCCACTGGTGCCCCAAAGCCTGCTGCACCTTCTAAAAATGTCCCAAACGCAAAGCCGACTAATAGCATCTGGAGACGCTGATCTTCTGTAATCGAAAGAATAGATGAGCGAATAATGTTAAATTGCCCTGTTTTTACAGAGATTTTATATAAGAATAATGCGCCAATAATAATCCATGCTATTGGCCACAAACCGTAGAAAAATCCATAGATCAATGAAGCAAAAGCCATTGGTGCTGGCATGCCATAGGCAAATAAAGACACTAATAACGCCAAAATCACCGTAATTGTTCCCGCAACACTTCCCTTTAAGCGAAATACAGCCAGTGCCAAAAAGAAAAAAATAATCGGGATTGATGCAATTAGACTCGAAATCCAAATATTTGCCATTGGATCATAGATCTGTTGCCAATGTTGAAGCATTGTCATCTCCTTGAAATGCTCACTCAAACGTAAACATAGGTCTAAGCATAGAGGTAAAGTTCTAATTTTGGTCTGACCAATATTGAGATAAAAAAACACCAAAACACTCAATATCGCTCACAAATAATAATTTTATTCATTCAAATGTCAACATTGGTCTGATTTATTATTTTAATGGTCATACCAATTATTATGATAAATATGGATATCCCTGCACGCAAAAATCCCTAGCAGAAAAATTTAAACTTTGTTTTTTCTTAAATTTTTAGCGGGCTGGTCATGTGGCTTGAAGTGACTACGACTTTAGTCGAATAACTCATGTATTTAAGCGCTTATTAAAAGACTGGATGAATGAAACTCACTCTAGACATGAGTTAATCTTGAGCAATATACAGCCTAAAAGAAGGCTCGGATGAGTATGCTACAGACTCAATGAATATATAAAAGAGAACGGATATTCATGCTTAATCAAAAGCATAAATGAAACAAATAACGCCATGCTTGATCTTAATTTCCATTCAAAGAGTTTAAGTTCAAACAGTGGCGTATTATGTGATGCGTTTTTAACTCAGTTATGTGTTTTTTTACTGCTTTCCCTGTTGTTTTAAACGTGCAATATGCAAATCAATTTGATTGGCGATTTCAGGCAAAATCTGTTTTAAAAACTGACTATAACCCAAAGCATCTTCCAGTTTTAAAACGCCTGCTTGCACCAACTGTTCCTGCTGAAAAAGCATGGACTGTACTTGGTTTAAATCAGGTTTTTGCCCCTGACTTAAACCTAGACTTATTTGCTCAAAACCCCAGTACAATTGGTCACGCTGCTGTATTAAAGCTGCCTGAGCAGACTCCTGCTCCTTGCCCTCAGTCTGCATAGGAAAGAATGCCGTTTGTGCTGTATCTTCAGCGTGTAGCCTCAGTATTGGGCTCATTGCTGGAGGCGTTACACTTGACCGAACAGACACTGTTTCTGTTACGGGTGTTGAGGGTGGTTGAAACACATAGACCACCACAAACAATACAGCGACTGCAATAATAAAAAAACCAATGCCGAGCCATCGTGGATGTTTCATGCGCTTGCTCCAAACGCAAAGCATCTTCAATTTTTAGCGACAACGACATATCAGTGATTTTTTGGATAATCACACTTCATTCTATGTGCTAAAAATCTGCAAAAACTCAGTTTTTAAGATGCTTCACGCTACCTGATTGGTTAGATTAAGGGGTTGACCAATCGCTAGGAGCGTAGCCCAAACGCACCCGTTGTGGATGATTGCCTACAGGCACGCTACGCACTTTTTCACCTGTAGCGAAGTCAATCACGGTCACTACATCGGTTTCACTTTCTGAAATCACACAGCTTTTTCCATCAGGGCTACGAGTTGCCCAATACGGTTTACCCGCCGCAATTAACTTGCCTGCTTTTAAGCTTTGACGGTCTACGATGGTCGCATAATCATCCATCGTGCCTGCTACACATAGTTTTTCACCATCAGCGCTGATAGATAAACCATGATGACGTGAATCATTGACCCATTTGGTGCGGTCTTTCGGAATCGTACTGCTACCTGGTAACTGTGCAACACGTGTCACCTTATCGGTTTTTAAATCATATTCAACCAAACCATTGAAGAACGATACCTGTGCATACAATTTGCTTTCATCTTTACTCAAGACCATAGGGCGCACAGAGTTGGATAAATCTTTACGTCCAAAAGCATCTAAAGCAGGTCTAAAATCAATTTTTTTCAGAACTTTATAAGTGTTGGCATCGGCAATGGTAATTAATCGCTTACCTTTGGTGAAATCTTGCCATTGTGCATCCATCGAGGTTTCTACATTGCCAATTGCAGAGTTTAAAATTTTGCTTCCACCTGCAAAGTAAATATTTTCATGCGGTTTATCTCCCGTGGAGAAACGCCCCAATTCTTTACCCGTATGAATATCTAGAACATGCACCACATTCCCAGAAGATGCCGATACTGCTACACGTTGACCATCTGGCGAAACAGCCATGTGGTCGGCACGAAAACCTTTTACAGGGGTACGCCAGTTGATTTTTCCTGTTTTAATATTGATAGAGACGACATCAGCAAAACTTGGACGCGATGCCACAATAGACTGACCATCTGGCGTGGAGTACATGTCATCCACCAGTTGATCATTGCCCTCGCCTGCGGTTTGCTGAATGTAGGTATAGGCAATTAGTTTGATAGGGTTCAGATGGATTTCCAGTAGCCGTTGTTTACGGTCGGGAATCATGTTGACCACCCCAATTTTGCCAAAATCTTGCGATGGACGAATCACTGTTACAGTTCCATCCCAGTTATTCCCCACAAAAAACACCTGTTGAGTATTTGGCGGCTGTGGCAAATTACTGGAATCGGCATAGCTTTGTGCACTCACTGCAGCGCCTAAAGCAAGCACAGTTTTGCAAAGATATTGCAGCATCTTGTTTGAATAATTCATGCGTGTGTTCTCCCTGAACGGCAAAATGCATGTTGTTGTTTTTATTTTCACGTGTGTTTTTACGTCATTTTTATTGTTGACTTCAGTTGTATTTGAATAGCTTATGCTTCATTTTCTTCAGCTTATTCAATGTGCATAGCATACGCATATTGAATATTTTGCGTCTACCACTACAGCCCAACTATCCGATAGCAGACCAACTTTCAGATAAACTGAAACACTTAGCTTAAAGTGAGCAATGTTCAAAACCTTACTCACGACTACAACGACTATTCATACAAACAACCTTACTTTGTGCAATTTCCTATCAACATCAAGCCATAAAAAAAAGCCCTATCACAATGACAGGGCTTTTTTAAAAGTTCACGACAACTTGCTCAGCTCTGGTCGATCAGTCTCGGCAAAGCATCAATCATTACACCAAGCCAAAGTGTCGCAACTAAGCCAAGTTATTTTGACTTTTGCAAGCGCAGTGCATTAATCACAACTGACAATGAACTGAGCGACATAGCCACGGCAGCAAACATTGGGGTGAGTAATAAACCCGTGATTGGGTAGAATACCCCTGCAGCAACTGGAACGCCCAAACCATTATAAACAAAGGAAAATGCAAGGTTTTGTTTCATGTTTTTTACCCCCAGTTTGGCCATGTGAATTGCATGTGCTACACCACGAATATCTCCTTTAACCAAGGTCACTTGTGCAGTTTGCTTGGCAATATCGGTACCATTCCCCATGGCAATACCCACATTGGCCTGTGCCAGTGCAGGTGCATCATTAATACCATCTCCCGCCATCGCAACAATTTTTCCTTGGGCTTGATACTGTTTCACAATTTCAAGTTTTTGCTGTGGTGTGCAGTTACCGTGTACATGCTGAATACCCAATTCATTCGCCACTAATTGCGCATTTTTCTCGTGGTCACCTGTTGCCATCACCACTTCAATACCATCTGCAATCAGTTGATCAATCACTTGATGCGCATTGTATTTTAATGCGTCATGGATGGAAATGTAGGCCAGAACTTGTGTCGAACTTACCAAGAAACTGATTACATTTCCTGCAGAGCGTTGCTGATCCATTTTGGTTTGAACCTCGGAACTTAAAGATAGACCTAACTGTTCAATCAGTTTTTGACTGCCTACATAATAAGTTTGTCCTTCAATTTCACCTTTTACCCCAAAGCCTGATACATCTTCAAACTGTTCAACTTTGCTCAACTGCGTTTGTGGTACCAATTGGGTTAAAGTCTGTGCAATCGGATGGGTTGAAAATTGCTCCAGCGAGGCAATCCATTGTTCTGCCTGCGTTTGAGTCAAGTCACTGCTCAATACCTGAATTTCTTTTAAACTTGGCTTACCTTCAGTCAATGTCCCTGTTTTATCTATAATCAAGGTAGTGACCTTACTCAAGGCTTCAATTGCTTCGGCATCTTTAAACAGTACGCCTTTTTGTGCTGCACGTCCTGTCGTTGCCATGACCGACATCGGAGTAGCCAAACCTAAAGCACATGGGCAGGCAATGATCAGTACCGCCACCGCACACATTAGTGCTAAATCAAATTGTGCCTTGCCAAAAATCATCCATGCGATAAAGGTCAGCAAGCTAATTACTAACACACTCACCACAAAGTATTTAGCAAAGATATCGGCCAAGCGTTGCAACGGTGCTTTAGAGCGTTGTGCTTCTGCCACAGTCTGAATCATTTTAGCCAAAGTGGTATTACTGCCCACCGCAGTGGTTTGAATACGAATACTTCCCTGCTGATTGACAGTGCCACCAATAACCTGATCATTCAGCTCTTTTTTCACAGGTACAGGTTCACCCGTCATCATAGCTTCATCGACGTAGGTTTTACCCTCTACCACCACGCCATCTAATGGAATTTGCTCACCCGATGCAATTTGCAAAATATCACCTTTTTTGACCATGGCAATATCTACTTCGGTGATTAAATCACCCTGTACCAATTTGGCAGTATTGGCTTGAAGTTTTAACAAAGACTTTAATGAATCTGCAGTTTTGGCACGTGCTTTTAACTCTAAAATTTGCCCGAGCAAACTTAAAGACACAATCATACAAGCAGCTTCATAGTAAACCGCAACGCCATGCCCTGTTTTAGCTTCCATCGGAATCACACTTGGGAAAACTGTAGCCACCACACTGTAAATAAAGGCAGCCAACACCCCAACGCCAATCAAACTCCACATATTTAAATTGCGGGTTTTATAAGAGCTAAAGCAACGTTCAATAAACGGTTTACCCGCCCAAAGCACGACTGGAATAGATAAGACCAGCTCAATCCACGGTTGAATATGCTGTGGAATAAAGGCATGAATATGCGAACCCATCGCCAAAATAAAGACTATTAGGGTCAGAGGTAAAGTCATCCAGAAACGATGACTAAAATCCACCAGTTCAGGGTTCGGGCCTTCGTCCAAGCTTGGTTGCATTGGCTCTAAAGCCATACCGCAAATTGGACAGGTACCCGGCCCTTTTTGAATAATTTCAGGGTCCATTGGGCAGGTGTAGTCCATATCTGCCGCACCTTCAGGCACAGGACGCTGATCGGGTGGAATTAAATAAAATTCTGGATCATGCGTAAATTTATCTAAACAAGATGTGTTACAGAAATAATATGTCTGGTTTTGATAATCAGTTTTTAGGTCTGTGCTCACATCTACCGACATACCACAGATAGGGTCAATTTCGGTATCACCACTCACCGCTTGTGTAGAACCACAACACCCCATTTTAGGTGCAGTTTCAACATTTTTAGGTGCACAGCAAGCTGAACTTTGTGCAGTCGAAGCAGGTTCCACCTTGCTAGATGAGCCGCCACAACAAGTACTTGTTTTGATAGGAGCAGCTTTTTCTGTATTACAGCAGCCACTTTTTGTACTGAGATATTGCTCAGGCTGCTGCTGAAATTTGGTCAAGCAGCTCGCACCACAAAAATAATACATCTGCCCTTCATACGTGGTGTGTGGCTTATTTAAATCTGTCACGGTCATGCCACATACTGGGTCAATATAACTTGGCTGTGTTACCACATCTGTTTCTGGCGTATTACTACAGCCACAACCTTTGCTTACAGGCATTACTGTAGTTGCTGTTTTTTCTTTACCTGCGCAACAAGTTGAAGATGCTGCTGTTACATCAGTACTTTGCGCTGTATTCGAGTCAGTGTTTTGCATACTGGTTTGATTTTGCACACTTGTACCCTGCTGACGATACATTTCAGGCTGTGCAATAAATTTTTTCTGACAATGTTCACTGCAAAATAAATAGCGTTGCTGCTGATGTTCGGCATCGACATCATCTACAAAAAATTGGGTGCTTGGTTTTACCTGCATGCCACACACGGGGTCAATGCTGAATACCTCAGTGGCTGTTTGCTGTTTTGAGCAGCAAGATTTTTTATGTTGTTCGCTCATCTTACTTACCTACTCTGCAGATTCATTTGTGGTAGCATAAAGGCTGTACCTAGGTACGGAGTCAACCCTTTTTATGAGGTTTTTATGCTCACCATTGGAAAACTTGCCAAACATTGTCATGTGAATGTGGAAACCATCCGCTATTATCAACGTATTGGTTTATTGCGTATTCCTGAAGTACAAGGCAGCTATCGTTATTACAGCGAACAAGACATTGAAACCCTAAACTTTATTCAAAAAGGTAAAGATGCAGGCTTGCAATTGAATGAAATTCAGGAATTATTGCAATTACAATTAGATGACCGTGAGCAAGTGCGGCATGTGATTGAACAGCGTTTGGCAAAAATTGACCAACGCATTCATGAATTGCAGGCTTTAAAAAACCGTCTAGTGACCTGGATTGACCATTGTAAAAGCACCCAAGACAGCAATTGCCCTATTTTACGTGAACTGAAAAATAAATAGGCAATCTTGTAGTGTTTAGTCTTGGTTCAAGGCGCCGCTTTAATTTTTACCCATAAGGATCAGTTTGAATGCAGTTGTCGGAACTCAAAACTTTACGCAAACAACTTCGACAACAGCGCAGAGCTGTGACACGCACACAACAGCAGCAAGCCCAACAGGCCGTTTTGCAGAGTCTTATACGCTTCCCAAAATTTCAGCAAGCACAAAAAATTGGCCTCTATTTACATGCTTTTGGTGAAATTTATACCCAAAGCATCATTGAATATTGCTTTGCTCAAGGCAAGCAGGTGTATTTACCCATCATTTGCAATATGAATCAGCGTTTGCGCTGGGTACGCATCAGCCAACAGCAATACCGCAATCGACGCTTTTCACACCATCCATTAGGTATGCAGGAACCCATGAGCAGCCGTGGTATGGCTGTCACCCACCTAGATCTTGTCCTGATGCCATTACTCGCCTGCGACATACATGGCACACGCATTGGGATGGGGGGGGGTTATTATGACCGCACTTTGGCTACAGCACCTCGCCATCCCTATCGTTTAGGTCTGGCACATGATTTTCAGTTTATTCAGGCAAACTTGCCACGTGAAAGTTGGGATCAACCCTTAGATGCTCTGCTTACACCACAGCGCTTTTTACGATTTAAGCGTTAAAAAAATGAGCAACTGGGCGTTGTTTTTGCTCATCTGCGCAGATAAACAGCGAATAAATTTTCATGAATTGATCATTTTGACTGAGTAGATCAATTTAAAATCACATATTTAGCTACTTTTTAAACAATTTGTGTTGACCTGCCCTTGTATTTTAAAAAATACCCATCACTATTAAAAACATGGCAACACCGTTGTCACTCATTAGGAGTGCCCATGTCTGAAATTATTATGAATCAAGAAACCTTAGAGCCTCAGGTTCCAAGTGTATTACCGCTTTTAGCGCTACGTGATGTGGTGGTTTATCCGCACATGCAAATTGCGCTATTTGTAGGTCGTGAAAAATCGATCAATGCAGTTGATGTGGCTCGTAACAGTGACAATCTAGTATTTGTAGTTGCGCAAAAAGATTCGCTTACAGAAGAAATTGATCACGACAATTTATATCAATACGGTACTGTCGCGAAGATTGTGCAAGTTGTGAATCACGAAAATGATGAAAACTGTATCAAAGTGCTGATTGAAGGCTTATACCGCGCCAAACTCGAAAAAATTATTGATGAAGACGCGTATTTGACTGCTGAGCACAGCTTAAGCTCAATGACTGTGGCGATTGATGAAAACACTCAAGCCACTCGCCTGCAAGAACTCCGTGCCCTATTTGCGCAATATGCAGAAGCAAAATTACGCAATGCACGTGAGCTGATCGCAGCAGCCAATAAAATTGATGACTTATTACAGTTATTGTTCTTTGTTGCCACACGCGTGCCACTGAATATTGATGTGAAGCAAAAATTCCTCGAACACGATGAATTTGAAGCACACTTAACTGAATTGATGACGTATCTCTTGCAACAGTCTGAAGAACAACAGATTGAGCAAACGTTGCATGACTCAGTGAAACGCCAGATGGAAAAAAATCAGCGTGAATACTTCTTGAATGAGAAGATGAAAGTCATTCAACGCGAACTGTCAGATATGAATGGCGGTGCAGAAGATGATGTCGCTGAAATTGAAAAACGTTTGGCCGAAGCAGACTTGCCGGAGCATGTACGTAAAAAAGCAGAAGCTGAGTTCCGTAAGCTTAAAGCGATGCAGCCTGCGTCTAGCGAAGCGGCTGTGGTGCGTAACTATCTAGAAGTCATTTTAGATACACCATGGAACAAAGCCAGCAAAGTCAGCATCAACCTGAACAAAGCTCAGGAAATTTTAGATGCCGATCATTACGGTCTAGATGAAGTCAAAGACCGTATTGTGGAATATCTTGCAGTGCAATCTCGTGTGAAAAAGCTCAAAGGCCCTATTCTGTGCTTGGTTGGCCCTCCAGGTGTAGGTAAAACTTCTTTGGGTGAATCGGTTGCCAAAGCAACAGGACGTGAGTTTGTGCGTATGGCTTTGGGCGGTGTGCGTGATGAAGCTGAAATTCGTGGTCACCGTCGTACTTATATTGGTGCGATGCCAGGTAAAATTGTGCAGTCATTGACCAAAGTAGGTGTAAAAAACCCGCTGTTCTTGCTCGATGAAATTGACAAAATGGCACAAGACTACCGTGGCGACCCTGCTTCTGCTTTGCTTGAAGTACTTGACCCATCACAAAACAACAAGTTTAACGATCACTATTTAGATCTGGACTTAGACTTGTCTGAAGTGATGTTTATTTGTACTGCCAACAGCATGAACATTCCTGAAGCTTTACTGGATCGTATGGAAGTTATTCGTCTGCCGGGTTATACCGAAGATGAAAAAGTGAATATTGCAGAACGTTATCTTGTACCGAAGGCCATCAAAAATAATGGCTTACGTGCTAAAGAATTGACTGTTCATGAAGAAGCGATTCGTGACATCGTTCAACGCTATACGCGTGAAGCAGGTGTGCGTAGCCTAGAACGTGAAGTGTCAAAAATTGCCCGTAAAGTGGTGAAAGAAGCTGTCAGCAAAAAAGCTAAAAACCTAGAGATTGATGTCACTTCTCAAAACTTGCCAGACTATCTTGGTCCACACAAGTTTGACTATGGCATGGCGGAAGAAGAAGCAGAAGTCGGTCGTGTAAATGGCTTGGCATGGACTTCAGTGGGTGGTGAATTACTCACCATTGAAGTCGCTACCATGAAAGGCAAAGGCAATTTCATTACCACAGGTTCATTGGGTGATGTCATGCAAGAGTCAATCAAAGCGGCTATGACCGTCGTGCGTACCCGTGCTGACAGTCTAGGCATTGAAGCGACTGTATTTGCTGAAACTGATGTTCACGTACACTTACCTGAAGGTGCAACACCAAAAGATGGCCCATCGGCAGGTTTGGCGCTGACTACAGCATTGGTATCTGCCTTCACAGGTATTCCAATTCGCCCTGACATTGCCATGACAGGTGAAACTAGCTTGCGTGGTCGTGCAATGCGCATTGGTGGCTTGAAAGAAAAACTGCTTGCAGCACACCGTGGTGGCATCAAGTTGGTCTTCATTCCTCAGGAAAACGTGCGTGACTTGTCTGAAATTCCAGACAATGTCAAAGAAGGCTTGGAAATTAAAGCTGTGAAAAGCATTGATGAAATCTTGCCTTTGGCACTGACCAGTATGCCAAAACCTTTGACTAAGGCTCCAATTGTGAAGCCTGTGGCAGCAGGTAAAGCAGCACGTCACTAAGTCAACGGCCTGCTTGAACATAAGAACTTCACAAAAGAGCACTGCGGTGCTCTTTTGTTGTTAGTGCTATTGGTTTAAAACCAAAAATTTTTCTTAATTTTTAAACATTTAAAATTTATTTCACACCATTTGCTTGAAAAATAGGCAAAGCATCCACATATATTTAAGTAAGACACATCGCGCTGTATGTTTCTTATTGTTGGGTCTGTATGGATAGACCCATTTTAAATTGATCTAGCAGCCTTAAATTATAGCTTGCTTTATGGTCTGGTCATCCATATCTCCAGGTGGATGACCTTTTAACCGCAGTCCTAGTACTATTCAGGGCTGCGTTTTTTATGCACGAAGATGATCCAATCAAGGCTGTAATACCTGCTGAACCAGGCCATTCACCACAGCAGCCATTTTTTCCACATTCAGCGTTTTCACCGTGTCCGCAGCGCTATGTCGTTGCGGATTGCGATAGCTGCCTGTATCAGTAATTAAAATAGCTGGAATATCATATTTCCAATAATTTAACTGATCTGAAACATCCATGCCTTTTACAAAGCTGGGAGCCACCACACGCTCACATTGCAACTGATCCAAACGCAGCATGGCATCGCAATAAGCCAAGCTTAAATCACGCGACTGCATATTGCTGAATGCCGCAATAAAGTTGCCATGACTTGGATAAATCCACTTTAAACCAATCGGGTAATTCTGCACCAAATTGCTATCATAATAACCAATCATATCCAGCACAAAGACTGCACGAATCTTTTCTTTTTCAGCCTGTACCGATTTGGCATGTACAAAACTGCCCATCAACTCCGTTTTAAAAAACGGTGGCTCCGCCAAAGTGTAAAATACAAACTCAATATTTTGGCTCAGTTTATTTTTTTCCTGTGCCAAAATTCGGGCTGTTTCCAGTACCCCAGCCACACCAGAAGCATTATCATTTGCGCCCTGCTGCTGTCCATACACATCGTAATGCGCACCAAAAATTGTTTTTTTAGCCGCACCTACGTTTAATTTGCACACTACATTGCGGTAAGTTTGTTGATTGACCGTATAATTCTGAAACTGACAGGGTATGCCAAATACACGCATTTGTTCACGAATCCAAGCCGACACGCGATTTAGTTCGTTTACATTTTTATGATGTCGATACTGCTCGGAACTGCCAATGCCCTGCTGCCCAATCACCTGCTGCAGATATACGCTTATATTCTGTGGCTCTGCTTCTGAATGTGTCTTTCCAGCAAATGCTGGAGAGATCATCCCAAACATAGCAATGCCAAGCATGCCTAAATTTAAACGCTGAACATGTAAAGCACGCATTGTGATGATTCCATTCCAAAATAAAGCCCTGAGGATTGCTGAGTATTAAAGCAACAGCCTGTTGGCAAATTCAATTGCAAATTGTGTCGTTACACAGCGCTTGTGTTGAATCATGGTTATAATGCAAGATTCTTAATACAGACCACCTGCACTCGCTTATGAAAATTCGAATTCTGACCATCGGACAAAAAATGCCAGCTTGGGTGTTAACTGGTTTTGAAGACTATTTCAAACGCATTCAACCCTTTGTTCAGACCCAAATTGTCGAACTCCCAATGGCAAAGCGAGGTAAAAATGACTCTGAAGCTGACATTTTGAAATATCGTCAAATTGAGGGCGACAGTATTTTAAATGCAATGAAAGCCAATGAAGTGTTGATTGCGTTAGAAGTCGGTGGCAAAGAATTTAGTACTGAAAAACTGGCAGACACCATGAAAGGCTGGATGCTAGAGGGTAATGATGTGGTCTTGGCAATTGGTGGTCCAGATGGCCATTCTGAAGCGGTACGAAAAGCCGCAGCTTGGCATTGGTCGCTGTCTAAACTGACCTTACCACATCCACTGGTTCGTGTAATGCTCATTGAACAGCTATACCGTGCCATGAGCATTAACCACAATCATCCTTATCATCGTGCAGGTTAAATACGATCATTTAATTCATCTTGAGATACCGAAACATCTTCAATTCAAGTGACGTTGCAAAGCTGCAACATAGCGTTGAATAAAAGTACATTTCACTCATCTTCTTTTTTTGAGATGCTAGCAAGGCACAGGCTTTTAGGGATTTTGGCATGAACTTACAGACATTACCCGGTTTATTTATCTCGCATGGTTCGCCCATGTTGGCACTCAATCCTGAACAGGTTGGGCCTGCGCTGCACCGTTTAAGTTCTAATTTGCCAACGCCACAGGCCATAATCGTAATGTCTGCACACTGGGAAAGTAACGCTTTAGAAGTCAATACAGGTATTCGCCCTGAAACATGGCACGATTTCCGTGGCTTTCCTGAAGAATTATACGCCCTGCGCTACCCTGCTCCGGGCTTACCAGAACTTGCCGAAGATATTTTACAACGTCTGGCGGATGCAGGCTTTGCTGCGCATGCCAACAGCACCCGACCGCATGACCATGGGGTGTGGATGCCGTTGTTGCACATGTATCCCGATGCCAATATTCCTGTGATTGCGGTTTCGCTGCCAATAAATATGAGCGCAGAACAGATTTATCAGATTGGTCAAAGCCTTGCTCCTTTACGTGAGCAACAAATCTTGCTGATCGGCTCAGGCAGTATTACCCATAACTTACGTGAATTGTCATGGCACACGGCTGATGCAACTGTACCTGAATGGGCCTCTAGCTTCCGCAACCGTGTGGTACAGCATTTAGGCCACAGTGATTATGATGCAGTGCTCGACTGGCAGAATTTACCTTATGTTGCGCGTAATCACCCAACCCTTGAGCATTTTGCCCCTTTATTTTTTGCGATGGGTACGGGAGATCGTTTTAGTATTGTGCACAGCAGTTTTAGTATGGGCTCACTTGGCATGGACATTTACCGTTTTGATTAAGCCCTAACCTAAACAGGTGAAAAAGTATTATTTTAAATGAGCTATGTTTTGGATTTTGACGACAACTTATAGCGAGTTTTAGCAATTTGAAAATCTGAGTCCCATAAAAAACCGATGCAATCTTGCATCGGTTTTTTGAAAGTCTATTTAAGCGAATAGCTTAGAATACCCCTTGAGACAGCATTGCATCGGCAACTTTTACGAAACCAGCAATGTTCGCACCGTCTACATAGTTAATAGTACCATCTTCTTGAGTACCGTATTTCACGCAGTTACGGTGAATTTCTTTCATGATTGCATGTAAGCGCTCATCAACTTCTTCAAACGTCCAACCTAAACGGATTGCGTTTTGAGACATTTCAAGACCAGAAGTTGCCACACCACCCGCATTCGATGCTTTACCTGGTGCGTATAAGATTTTCGCTTCTACGAATTTCTCAACAGCTTCTAAAGTTGAAGGCATGTTCGCACCTTCAGCCACACAGATTGTGCCATTCGCAAGTAAAGTTGCTGCATCATCACCATTCAACTCATTTTGAGTTGCACATGGTAATGCGATGTCACACTTGATCCCCCAAGGACGTTGACCTTCAAGATATTCAAAACCGTGTTTAGACGCAAATTCAGAAATACGACCACGTTTTACGTTTTTAAGTTCCATTACTTCACAAAGTAATTCTGGTGTGAAACCTTCTTTTACGTACACAGTACCGTTTGAGTCAGAAAGTGAAACGACTTTCGCGCCCAAGTACATCGCTTTGTCTGCAGCGAATTGTGCTACGTTGCCTGAACCTGAAATTGCAACGACTTTATCTTTGAAGCTATCGCCACGTGTTTTGAGCATTTCCTCAGCGAAATACACAGTACCGTAACCCGTTGCTTCTGGACGCGCCAAAGAACCACCGAAAGACAAACCTTTACCTGTGAATACACATGAAGTGTCATTGCTGAGCTTCTTCATCATACCCGCCATGTAACCTACTTCACGGCCACCCACACCAATATCACCCGCAGGGATATCTGTGTTAGAACCTAAATGACGGTATAACTCGATCATCAACGCTTGGCAGAAACGCATGATTTCGCCTTCAGACTTACCTTTAGGGTCAAAGTCTGAACCGCCTTTACCACCGCCCATTGGCAATGTAGTCAAAGCGTTTTTAAAGGTTTGTTCAAAACCTAAGAATTTTAAAATAGATAAGTTCACTGAAGGGTGGAAACGCATTCCCCCTTTAAATGGACCAATTGCTGAGTTGTACTGTACACGGAATGCACGGTTTACATGAGTTTGACCTTGGTCATCTACCCATGAAACGCGGAATTGAATCGCACGCTCAGGCTCAACCAAACGCTCAAGCAAACCATGTGCTGCATATTGAGGGTTCTTTTCAATGAATGGCCAAAGGCTAGTCATTACTTCTTCTACAGCTTGTAGAAACTCTGGTTGATGTGCATCACGTGTTTTAACGTAATCTAGGAATTCGTTAAGGCTGTTGTATTTCAACGCTTAATCCTCAGCAGAAAATGGATCAAAATTGGTCAAAATTTCAATCAATGATATATTTTGGCGCAAAATATTAAATATCTTTTGTTAACAATCTACAATAGTTTTTTTCAAAAAACTTTAAAACATTTGTATTTTCATAAATTTAACTTATTTTTTAGCGTGTTAAGCCTATAAGTTAATGTAACAAATTAATTCATAGTTTTGAGCATTTTCGCCCAAAAAGCTAGCAGCAATTGTACTGAATTTGCGCACAAGCCTAAAAGCAGAAATCGTGCTAAAATCATCGACCTAGAATTTTGACCTCGTTTTATCTTCCGTTTTTCTACTGCTGTTTAGGCGGTATTGGTTTGTCCATGAATTCGCAAATTGCCCTGATCCAAAATATTGATGCGCTGCTTCCACAAACCCAATGCGGTTTATGCGGGCATCGTGATGGTTGTTTACCTTATGCCAAAGCGATCGCTGAAGGTGAAGCGGCCAATAAATGCGTACCTGGTGGACAACCTGTTGCGGATGCCTTGGCAGCTTTATTACAACGGCCTGTATTGACCGCAGAAGCCAGTGTTTGGCCTGTGCAGGCAGATGGACGTCCACAACGTATGAAAGCGCTTATACGTGAAGATGAATGCATTGGTTGCACCAAATGTATTAATGCCTGTCCTGTAGATGCAATTTTAGGTTCAGGCAAACTTATGCATAGTATTTTGACCGACTTATGTACAGGTTGTGAACTCTGTATTCCACCTTGTCCAGTCGATTGCATCGATTTAGTTGAAGATACTCAACCCTTGCTGTCCGAAAGCGCACGTGTGGCAGAACAGCATGATTTACGTCAACGCTATTACGCACACATTCAACGTGAAGAACAACGTCGTTTGCACCGTAAAGGCCCTGTGGTACGTGCAGAAATTGATACAGAACTGTTTGCTCAATTTACAGCACAGGCAAATGTGGCTGTACCTGTGATTGAATTACCTGTGCAAAAAACAGAGCAAATTTCCACAAACGATGCGCAAACCACCATTGAACTTGCAAAATTACGCACTCAAATTAAAAAGTTAGAAAAACAACTGAGCGTGCGTGAAGATGAGAAAAAACGTGTCATGCTTGCCAATTTACAACAACAATTACGTGAATTAGGAGCATAAATATGTCCTTAAAAAGCACGACCTTAAAAACCAAGCCCGTTAAAGAAGCGTCAAAAAAAGCGGTTACGGTCAAAGAAAAATCTTCAAAAAACATGACCAAAAAACAGATTCAGACTTTTTTTGAACGCTTGCGTGAGCAGCGCCCTAACCCAACCACTGAGCTGAATTTTTCCAATCCTTTTGAATTATTGATTGCCGTGACTTTATCGGCTCAAGCTACGGACGTCAGTGTCAATAAAGCCACTGACAAATTGTTTCCCGTTGCCAACACGCCTGAGGAAATTTATGCCTTAGGTGTAGATGGCCTAAAGGAATATATTAAAACCATTGGACTTTATAACTCCAAAGCAGAAAATGTCATTAAAACCTGTAAAATTCTGATCGAAAAACATGGCAGTATCGTGCCGAATAATCGAGCCGATTTAGAAGCCTTGCCCGGCGTGGGTCGTAAAACAGCCAATGTGGTGCTAAATACCGCTTTTGGACAACCGACTATGGCCGTAGATACGCATATTTTCCGCTTAGGTAACCGTACAGGTTTGGCTGTGGGTAAAAATGTTTTAGAAGTTGAACACCGTCTGATTAAAGTTATTCCTAAAGAATTTTTAATTGACTCGCATCATTGGCTGATTTTGCATGGCCGTTATTGTTGTATCGCCCGCAAACCTAAATGTGGGGAATGTGTGGTGTCTGATGTTTGTAATTGGCCTGATCGTTTTGCATTTGGTGCACATCGCAGTATTACAATGCACGAAATCTAGCTTGAGCAATCTCTAACTAAGCGTTTCAATAAACAGACTGTGCCAAACAACGAAGACAATGTGGATAACTGTGCAATCTATACACAATCACAGCATGAATAAATCTATTTATCTTCAGGGTCTGATGTATGAGATGACTGCTCGCTTTGTTGTTGCTTCAATTTCGGATGCAGTTGATAGTGATTGCCAGTTTTCTTCTCTGCTAAATCTTGCGCTTGCGTATTGCGCAACAATTTATAGCTCACAAAAATAAGAAAGCCTAAAACAGCAATACTTGCCAATAGCATGATAATTACAGCAGCATGTTGCAAAGCACTCTCCAAAGTAAACACAAATAAAAAGAGCCCTAATATGAATCAGGACTCTTTTAAAGTCAAAATAAGCTCGGTGTTTTCACACGATTTTATTTGAAGGCCAAATAAAGCTTATTTTGATTGATCTAAAATTGCAAACAAATCTGCTTGAACTTCTTCAATTGGACGAAGACCATTCAATTTGTTGTAGCTTGGTGCATTTTCGCCAGAAGCAGCACGACCTTGATAGAAGCCAACCAATTGCTCAGTTTCTGAGTGATAGGCTTTTAAACGCTTACGAATGGTTTCTTCTTGGTCATCAGGACGTTGTACTAAGTCTTCACCTGTTTCATCGTCTTTACCTTCCACTTTTGGTGGGTTGTAAACAAGGTGATAGATACGACCAGATGCAGGGTGCTGACGACGGCCAGACAAGCGCTGTACGATTTCTTCGTCTGCAACATCAATTTCAATCACGTGATCGATATTAATGCCTTCGCTTTCCAATGCTTCAGCTTGTGGAATGGTACGTGGGAAACCATCAAAGATACAACCGTTCACACAGTCAGGCTGCGCAATACGTTCTTTGACTAGACCAATGATCAGCTCATCTGAAACTAAACCACCACCATCCATGACGCTTTTAGCTTGTAGACCTAATTCAGTACCTTCACGAATTGCAGCACGGAGCATATCACCGGTTGAAATTTGTGGGATATTGTAGCGCTTACAGATCAACTGAGCTTGTGTACCTTTACCTGCTCCAGGTGGTCCGAGTAAGATAATGCGCATAAAAAAACATCCTCATTTTAACAATGTATTTGACACTCGTTGCATGTCAGAACAGTCGCTCTTCACGCAGCCAGCATCTATTATAAGAAAGCGACAAACAAATGTATTAAACCAGCAAAAAAGCCAGTTACGCCACCTAAGACAATTAAAATCCACTCATCTTCCTGAAAGGCAGGTCGTAATAGATTCTGGAATTCTTTTGGTGTCAGTTCACGAATACGATCTCTGAACATTTGATAGATTTTCTGTGCACGGCTCGCATTAAAGGCTGGGTCGCATACAGGCACCATCGTAATTTCAATCGAACGATCAATCAAGTCAGTCTTGAGTTTGGCGTACTCTTTTGGCCCTAAAGAAAGCTGTAAAGAGGTACGAACCAATGGCGTTTCCATAATTTCGTTGATGTGGTGTTTGACAATACGACGGGTTTTGTCTTTTTTACTGCCATACATCATTTCAGTCATAATGGATTTTAACGTAATCAGATCTTCTGTGACTACCGTTGCAAACACATCTGAGACTTCTTCTTGGCGTTTCATAAACGCACCCTGAATATTATAAGTCCCAATGCGTGGAATCACTGGCTTAATCCATGGAAATTGACGATTTTCAGTCAATTTAAAAAATTGCGGGTATTTCACATAGTGTGGCTCTACAGGATTAAATACCATCCAAATGGCAATCCAGTTGGTTAAAAAGCCCCAAATAGCTGCCCAGAACGGTACAGTCCAGTGCCACGGCACAATAAACCATACAATCATCTGGAAAATACCAAACACCATGCCAATTAATGCGCTGATATGCCAAATAAAGTTAATTTCTTTTTGACCAACTTTCAGGAACATGCGCACCATTAAACGGCGGTCACCTTCCATTTGGCTAACCACCATTTCTCGCATATCTACCAAGGATTCTACATTTAGGGTCAGTTCAGTAACCAACTCTCTAAGCACACCCGGTAATTGCTTATGCGCCTGTGCGTAAATACGGCGTTTAATGGAATAAGGCAAGTTTTCCCACAACACGGCATTGCGATCTAACATGACCTCATCAATTAAGTGCTCAAGTTCAAATCCAACTTGTTCACCAATAATACGTGCCATGTCTTCAGGGTCCATCGCATTTAAAAATTCCCGCAATGACCCCAGTTTAGACAAGGTGTTGTCGGTAATAATACCTGAAATACGACCCGCCTTACGCGGTACAATCCCCTGCCATCCCACAGGAATAGGCCCAAGGTGAAAGCCCCAGAAACTGATTGGATAGAACACCATTTTTAGTGCCATCCAGACATGCGCCCAGGTCACAAAAGCAGTCACAGGAATAATACTGAGCACGGCCCAAAAATCTGGGCGATTCAAAAAGGTTTGCCACAACTGATTGACGTACTCAAGCATGCATTTTTTCCATATTTAGTTCTAATTACAAGATTCTAAAGTATTTTCGTTCGACTATTCTGGCTATAAACCCATACTGAGAGTATAGGAAAATTGTAGTTTTGGCTCAGTTTCTGCAATGACTCGACCATGACGGTCTTCAAGTTTTTCACCTGCACCAATCCCCACACTAAAGCTACTAATCCGTTCAGGACTAAGCAGCACATAAGCTAAATCTATACCTGCACCTAAGCGGGCTTTTTCTTCACCATCCACCCATTTAGACTCTAAATGTCCTGCGTAGGCACCAATATAATAGCCATTTTTATCTTTGCCCGTGAGGTGATATGGGTAACGAAAACCCATTTGCCCACCGACTTCATGGTCACCATTTAAAAAAGCACCCGCTTTGAGATAAGCAACACCATAAGGGTTGACCCATTCACCATTCAGATGCAGTAATTTTTGGGTTATTCCCGCCCCGACATTCCAAGTTTTTGCGCTGTCTGGGCCAATTTTAGCTTCTGGTAAAAATGTAGTGTTTCCAGCAAAGCTAAAACTTGAAAAGGCAAGTAATGCCACGAAAGAATAGACTTTTGTCATTATTGTCACCAGTGTCCATTTGTTTTAATTTTAAAAACAGTCCTGTTCTTATGTTTTGACTCTAGCAGAATTGTCAGGATTCTTATATACAGCAATTTACAATTTTCATGTCGCTAAAGTCAAAATTTAAGATTGCAGTGGGTATTTATTTAGAAACGGTCAATTCAGTCAAACAAGGCTGCGCAAAATGACCAAGAGATGCGCTAGAATAGCCTCAATCCTTTTTCTCCCAGACTGCACGTAAGTTTATTCACCTATGAAACAACACTACCCGTTAAAAAATGCTCAGCAAGAGAAGCGTATTTTTCGTAATCGCATCTTTTTTTCGGTGGGTGTTGTGGTCTTTTTTCTGTTGCTGTTGGTTTCCCGTTATGCCTATTTACAAATTAGCGGCTACGATGAGTTTTCTACTGCCTCTGACAAAAACCGTATTCGTCTGCAACCTTTAGCTCCCGCGCGTGGCTATATTTATGACCGTAATGGCGTGTTACTGGCAGATAACTACCCAGTATTCTCTGCCACTTTAAGCCGTGCAGATGTTGAGGATATTGACGATACCATTGCACGACTGACGCCTGTTTTACAACTAACTGAAGAAGATATTGAGCGTTTTAAAAGCCGCATTAAAACTTCACGCAAGACTGAACGTGTTTCCATTAAGCTCAATTTGAATGAATCCGATATTGCCCGCTTTAGTGAAGTGAAGTTTCAGTTCCCTGGGGTCAATATTGAAACTCAAATGACGCGTTACTACCCACACGGCGAGCTATTTGCGCATGTGATTGGTTATGTCGGACGTATTAACGATAAAGAACTGAAAGAAATTGATAAGGATGCTTATGCAGGCACCAACCTGATTGGCAAAATTGGGGTAGAAAAATCTTATGAGCATTTGCTGCATGGGGTTCCGGGCAATGAATCTGTAGAAGCCGATGCACACGGGAATGTACTTCGTAATTTAGGACGCAAAGACCCTGTGCGTGGTAATGATCTGTATTTATCTTTAGATTATGGCTTACAGGTGGTTGCCTCTGAACAACTAGCTGAACGTCGTGGTGCTATTGTGGCACTTGACCCACGCACAGGTGAAATTCTGGCCTTAGTCTCTAGCCCAAGTTTTAACCCCAATTTATTTGTCACAGGCATCAGTCATACTGACTACTCTGCCCTGCGTGATAATTTAGATCAGCCATTGTATAACCGTGCAGTACAAGGGGTTTATCCACCTGGTTCGACCATTAAGCCCATGTTTGGCCTTGGTGGTATTCACTATGGTTATGTCGACTGGAAAACTGCCATTCAAGATTATGGCTATTTTACTTTACCGGGTGACAGCCACCGTTTCCGTGACCATAAAAAATCTGGACATGGCATTGTCGATATGCATAAAGCCCAAGTCGTGTCCTGCGATACATATTTCTATGTACTGTCCTATCGTATGGGCATTGAAAAAATGAACGATTGGATGCGTCAGTTTGGCTTTAGTGAAAAAACTGGAGTAGACCTACCAAGTGAAAGCACAGGCTTGTATCCAAACCCTGATTGGAAAATGCGTACTCGTAAAGCCAAGTGGATGAAAGGTGAAACCATTTCCGTCAGCATTGGACAAGGCGCCTTCACTTCTACCCCTTTACAATTGGCGATGGCCACCGCCATCACCGCCAACAAAGGCTTTAAAGTTACACCACACGTACTACGTGAAAGCCGTGGTGCAAAACCTTTTAAAGTTCACAATGGCACCAACGGTAAAATTGACTTTAATGGTACTGAAGAAGACTGGATTAAAATGCGTGAAGCTATGGTTGATGTGATTCAATCAGGCACAGGTAAAGGAATCAAAAGTGGTTTGCAATATTCTGTTGCAGGCAAAACAGGCACAGCACAGGTTAAAAGTATTGCACAGGGTAAACGCTATAATGAAGCATTGTTGACAGATCGTCAGCTTGACCATGGCTTGTTTGTCGGCTTTGCCCCTGCGGAAAACCCGGAGATTGCCATTGCAATTATTCTTGAAAATGGCCGTGGTGGTTCTGCCGCAACAGCCTTGGCGCGTCCAATTTTGGATTACTGGTTACTCAATAAAGATAAAAAGCCTATTCGCCCTTCTGCTGCACAAGTCAGCGGTGGTTTAATGACAGCAGGTTTAAAACCGAGCGAATTGCCAAGCGGTGAAGTGACATCAACAGTTGTACCATCTGCCAACCCAACCAATACAGCAACAACAGCCTCACCTGCTGCAACAACTCGCTCATCCACAAATCCGAGCGCTGTAGTTCAATCTCAGCCAGCTGTGTCAAATCCATCAGCAACATCAGCATCTCCAGCAACACCCGTAGAGAGTGATTAAATTATGAAAAATCAACTGCGTATTATTGGTGGAGAATGGAAACGTCGCCAATTGGCATTTGCCTCTATTGAAGGACTACGCCCGACCCCTGACCGTGTGCGAGAAACCTTATTTAACTGGCTGATGTGGGATGTGCAAAATAGTAAAGTTTTAGACCTTTGCGCGGGCTCAGGTGCTTTGGCCTTTGAAGCACTTTCACGTGGTGCAGCACAAGTAGTGATGATTGAGCCAAATCGTACGCAGGCTGAATTTCTACAACAGAATTTAGAGTTGTTACGTGTCACTAAAGCACAGGCGCAACTCAAAGTAAGTACAGCACAACAGGCCTTAAACTCACTAAAAGGTCAGTTTGATTTGGTCTTTTTAGACCCGCCGTATAGTCTAGATTTATGGGAAGAGTTGTCACATTTAAGTGATCCGCTCATTGCAGAAAATGCTTTGATTTATGTTGAAGCAGATCGGGATTTAAACATCTTAAAACTACCAAATAGCTGGCAAAAAATAAAAGATACCAAAGCAGGTACAGTTCGTGCAGGCTTATATAGAAAGACTACGGCTTAAATTGGGCTGAATTTATCGTTTATACCTTTCTTTCACCATGCAGATTTACTGGTATTTTTAAATGTATGAATACCACTAACGAGCCTTTAACACTTAGATGAGCATCCTTATGACTTGGTTACTGTTTATCTTAGGTGCGATCATTGCAGGTTTTATTCAAGGCTTGACTGGCTTTGCATTTGCCTTGGTGGCAATGTCATTTTGGGTTTGGGTACTCGCACCACAATTGGCTGCGCCCTTGGTGGTGTTTGCCTCCGTGTGGAGCCATTTAATTTCACTGTATAATGAACAACCACATCAACTCAGCAAACAGCTGATTTTACCTTATCTCATTGCAGGTTTTATTGGTGTCCCTTTGGGGACTTATTTGCTGAATGTACTCAATGCCGAAACCTTTAAAATAATTTTAGGCTTATTTTTAGTATTGTGGTGCCCGATTATGCTGCTTAACCCTCAAATTCCAGCCATTCAACGCTCAGGAAAAATTGCCGATAGCACTATTGGTTTTATTGGCGGTATTTTAGGCGGTTTAGGTGGATTTTGCGGTTCGGTACCTTCTGCATGGGTCATGCTAAAAAATCTTAGTAAAGAACAACAACGCTATATTCTGCGACACTTTAACTTTGCCATTCAGCTTTTTACACTGTTGGCTTATGCTATACAAGGTCACTTAGACACAACACAATTGCCCTACATGGCAGTAATTATCATCAGTGTGAGCCTGCCAGCAATTTTAGGTGCAAAATTATTTTATAAAATTTCTGAAAAGCAATTTAAACAAATTGTGCTGAGCTTGTTATTTGCTTCAGGCTGTTTTCTTTTACTCACCACTGTATAGATACAAATACCACAAGCGCAGCAATTTCTGCTTTTCAAATCCGCTTAAATATGCAATATTATAACATTACAATATCGGGTGTTTTAAAACGTATGAAAGTTCGATCTTCATTAAAAAGTGCAAAGTCACGCGGTGATTGCCAAATTGTAAAACGTCGTGGCAAATTATTTGTGATCTGCAAATCTAACCCACGCTTTAAAGTAAGACAGGGCTAATGCCCTGTCTTTTCAATTGAGACATTCAATTTGAATGTTGATACCATCGCTTACTCTGAATAGTAACGTGTATCCACACTAAAGTTTTCAGGAAATTTAGCTTCAATTTGTGCATAAAATGCCATAATTTCAGCCATGTCCTTTTCATAATCACCCGTAGGAAAAATAATTTTACCTATACCTGTTTTCTTTTTTGCATAGTCCATATATGCCAAAGCAATAGGTACACCTGCATTTACAGCCACGTGATAAAACCCTGTTTTCCATTGTTCCTGACGCGCACGTGTTGCCTCTGGCGTGACCAACATGACCAATTTCGGATGGGTCTTAAATAAATCCGTCATTAGCTGCACCATACTTGGACGCGCTTCACCAGGCGCTTTAGGACGACGATCTATACCAATTCCACCCATAGCACGAACAAAAGGGCCAAAGGGTAATTTCATATAGCTGTCTTTAATGGTCAGACGAACATTAACACCTAAAGCCTTAAGCCCCAAACGTGCATACAGGGCATCCCAATTACTGGTATGCGGTGCGGCAATCATGACATATTGGTCTAATTCCAACGGACAATGATTATCAATTTCCCAACCCATTAAATTTAAGCTACGCTCAGCTAATTTTTCAAACACAACCACATACCCCAAATAAAGTGGACGAATTTTAGCAACTGCTGACCAAGATAAAAGTAGCATTTGAATAATAAATAGACAATTACTATATAAATGTACAAAAAAATGATGAATTTGAGATGAACAACCAGTTCTTCGCAAAGTTATTCAATTTATTGACTTGTTCCTTGCAAAATTAAATACCATGTCAAAATATCAAGGCATGATCATCAGCACGAAAAACCTAGACACTTTGAAAGATATAACAAGGTTCGTGAAGTCACTGTGGCATCTAACTTGTTATAAGTTGCAACAAATCTGCTGCAAAAATGTCGTGAATCTGCTTTTCAGACTAGACATGAACGTTTAAGGTGACAGCAAGACAGCTCTGAATCTCTAGCTTGTATGCTAAATCGTTATCATCTCACATTGACCACCCTCACCTTGCTGCTATCTGCCTGTGGTCAAACAGAAAAACATCAGGAAAATCAGGCGGCATTTGCACCTGAAAACCAAATTTTGCCTAAAGCTCAAGTCCTAGCTAAAACTGAAACTGCTGCGTCTAGCACAGAAACGATTGGGCAATGGACGGGGGATTTTAAAGCCCTGCTACCTTGTGAGCGCTGCGAGCAACATGTGATTCATTTACGCTTGAATGAAGATCAAAGCTTTGAACTCAATGAAGTACAACGTTTTAAGCAACGAAGCCGTGAAAATAATGTGACAGGACATATTCAGGCAGTCATTGCCAAGACTTCATCAAATCAAGAAGCATCCACTAGTACAGCAGATCAATGGTTACTGCAAACGCAGAATGGTCGCACTTATGCGACCATACAATTGACTACTTATGGTTTGGAACTGCACTTACAGCAACAACAGTCACAACACGCTGCAAAAAAAGTTCTTCTACACCCTGTAGAAAATATGCAAGTTAGCAATGCTCTAAAGCATGTAAATATTCAAGCTGAACAGGTGCAAAGTGTTGCCATCAAAGAATTGAATGATCCTGTGATTGCGCACGATTATTTTTTAGCAATTCATAACCAGTCCGATCAGACACTTAAACTCAATGCCAGTGATTTGATTTTAGTAGATCAACAGTACCATGAATACGCAGCAGTGATTGAACCTGAGTTTTTATCGCCTATTCCAGCACAGCAAAAACAGTGGATTAAAGTATCTTTTCATTACCCTGCTTCTGTACAGGCAGATGTGATCAAAATTAAATAAGCAAAACTTTGATTCATTAAAATTTTATTCAAAAATAGCTTCATCACTTTTTAACAGCCATAAAAAAACCCTGCTTACGCAGGGTTTTCTTTTAAACCATTCAGCGATTACGCGTTGAATTGGTTCATAGTGTTTTTAGCTTCGTCCGCAGCTTTAAGTGCGTTGTCACCAGAGAAGATTTCTTTGTGATCGTCACCGATGTCAGAACCAGCCATTGCTTGGTGTTTAACGCAAGAGATACCACCACGGATTTCTTTACGTTGTACGCCAGCAACATAAGCCAACATACCTTCAGAACCGAAGTAACCTTCTGCAAGCTCATGAGTAGAAAGCGCAGCAGTGTGGTAAGTCGGAAGTGTGATCAAGTGGTGGAACACACCTGCTTCACGAGAAGCATCTGCTTGGAATGTACGAACTTTTTCATCAGCATCAGCAGCTAATTCAGTGTTGTCGTACTCAGCGCTCATTAATTTAGCACGGTCGTAAGCAGAAACGTCTTTACCTTCAGCAACCCAACGGTCGTAAGCTTGTTGACGGAAGTTTAAAGTCCAGTTGAACGATGGAGAGTTGTTATAAACAAGCTTGGCATTTGGAACAACTTCTTTCACACGGTTAACCATGTGTGCAATTTCTTCTACGTTTGGAGTCGCAGTTTCGATCCAAAGAAGGTCAGCACCGTTTTGTAAGCTAGTTACACAGTCAAGTACAACGCGGTCAATTTGAGTGCCTTCACGGAATTGGTACAAGCCAGAAGCTAAACGCTTAGGACGGTGTAATTTACCATCACGCTTGATAAGAATTTCGTCTTCTTTCGCTTCAGAGATGTCAATTTCTTGAGTGTCTAAGTAGCTGATGTATTGAGAAGCGATGTCGCCTGGCTCTTTAACCACTGGGATTTTTTGAGTCAAGTCAGCGCCTTCAGAGTCAGTACGTGCAACGATGATACCGTCGTCAAGACCCATTTCTAAGAACGCATAACGTAAAGCGTGGATTTTAGCGATGAAGTCTTCGTGTGGAACAGTTACTTTACCAGCTTGGTGACCACATTGTTTAGCGTCAGAAACTTGGTTTTCGATTTGTAGTGCACAAGCACCCGCTTCGATCATTTTCTTAGCAAGTAAGTAAGTTGCTTCTTCGTTACCGAAACCAGCGTCGATGTCCGCAATGATTGGCACAACGTGAGTTTCAAAGTTGTCGATTTGTGCAGTGATTTCAGCAGCTTTAGCAGTGTCACCAGCGTCTTGTGCTTTTTTAAGTGCACGGAACAAATCGTTTAATTCTTTTGCGTCAGCTTGACGTAAGAAAGTGTAGATTTCTTCGATCAATGCAGGAACAGAAGTTTTTTCGTGCATAGATTGGTCAGGAAGAGGACCGAATTCTGAACGAAGTGCAGCAACCATCCAACCAGAAAGGTAGATATAACGGCGCTCAGTAGTACCGAAGTATTTTTTGTTCGCAATCATTTTTTGTTGCGCAACAAAACCGTGCCAGCAACCTAAAGATTGAGTGTATTTGCTTGAATCAGCATCATAAGCAGCCATATCACGACGCATAATCGCAGCTGTATATTTAGCAATGTCTAAACCAGTTTTGAAACGGTTTTGCATTTGCATACGCGCAGCATCTTCAGGACTGATGTCTGCCCAAGTGTTGCCGAATTTTGCTTTTAATTCGCGGATTGCATCAATCGCTGTTTGGTATGTAGACATGATATTTTACCCTGTAATATTATTTAGGATTTATCAATCGAAGGCTAAATCGCGCTTATGCTTGATTGCTCAGATTTAGAGCACTTCGTTACGATGAATACAGAGTAGATTGACTGAATGAATTAATCCAATATTCTCGTGTAATTCTCGGTATTTTTTAAAAAAATGTATAGATCAAAGTCTTACTCTGACAAGCTCACAAAAAACTAAACCATTGTTTTAAATTGTATTAATTTTAAAAAACCATAAATATCTTTGCTTACAAATTCATCTTTTTGAAGATAATTTATTCATTAGACTTAAGTCTTGCGTTTCTAAAAAAATACTTGCATTGGCCATTTCTGCCATTTTTTAGATAAAATTTGATGATATTCAATTCAATACAACTGCATAGATTTCACTCAAAAGCTTTGTTTTATTATCAGTTTTGCCAATGCTTATTGGCATACACGCTTTTAAAATACTGCAATTAGAAAAGTAATGCGCTTGTACACATATTTCATTCAGAAATAGTCAGGACTTTGGCTGTTTTTATTGCCATTTTTTGCTGTTTATCTCGTCGTTTTTTTCATCATAATTTCTACACAAGCCATACAGCTTATGGCATAATCCCTATAATTTATTGATTTTATTTTCGGTATTTATTTTATGAATCTGGAGCGGGTTGATCTTAATCTATTAATTTATCTTGATGTCTTACTTCGTGAAAAAAATGTAACACGTGCTGCAGAACAATTAGGGGTCACCCAACCTGCCATGAGTAATATTTTACGTCGTTTACGCAATTTATTTAATGATCCCCTGCTAATTCGTTCTTCTGAAGGTATGACCCCTACCGAACGCGCGCTAGAACTACAACCGCGTATTCGTGATGCCTTGTCTGACCTTTCCATGATTCTGGAACCCCGTACCGAATTCCGCCCTTATACCTCTAATCGTGTTTTTCGGATTATGACATCCGACTATGCCGAAGCAACACTAGTACCGCGTTTGGTTAAAGCGTTACGTTCTGAAGCACCCAATGTTGTACTCGACTTTCTAACGCCTAGTGATGTGTCATACCGTGACATGGAACAAGGCAAAGTTGATTTGGCGATTAACCGTTTTAATGAAATTCCGCAAAGTTTTCATCAGGTTTTAGTCTGGCGTGACAGCTTCTCTTGCTTACTCAATCACAAACACCCTGCTGCCAATAATCTCAATTTAAAAAGTTATTTAGATGCTCAGCATATTTGGGTCTCTAAAACTGGTATGGGCGTTGGCTTTGGCGTAAATCCTGAAAAACAGGCTGGTTTAGGTTGGATTGACCAAGCATTAGAGCGTATTGGCCAAAAACGTAAAATTTCGGTATTTACCCGTCATTATCAAATGCCTGCTTTACTTGCCTCTAATGTCGATTTAGTTGCTACCCTGCCAACCCGAATCGCACGCTTACAAGCCAAAAGCCAAAATTTACTCATTAAAGACCCACCATTTTATATTCCAGAATTTGAATTGAAGATGGCATGGTGTCCATTGCTACATCATCACCCTGCGCACCGCTGGTTACGTCAACTGATTTTATATGTGGCACGTCAGATGATTGAGGAAGAAAATCGTGAGTTTTTAATGAATAACTCTCAATTTTCAGCCTATTAATTAAAAATTCACTGAACTTATTATTTGTAAAAGCTTATACTCAAATGAGGAATATTTCGGTATTCCTCAGCATTTTAAAAAGATTCAAATTTGTAATAGATACAATAATATAATCCACAGGTGGATTCGTGAGCCTCTTCCAGAATATCGTTATTATCTTAATACTCATTGTCGGAGCTGGTTTTTTATCCCTGACCGAAATTGCACTGGCAGGTGCGCGTAAAGTTAAATTAAAAATTTTAGCCGAATCTGGCGATGAACGTGCCCAAAAAGTATTAGACCTACAAGAAAACTCGGCTGACTTTTTTGCGGCCTCTCAAATTGGCTTAAATGCTGTTGCAATTTTAGGTGGTATTTTAGGTGAAGGTGCATTTCGTCCTTATTTCTACAACCTAGTCATGCGCTTTTATCAAGGGCCTTGGGCAGAAACCATCAGTTTTGCACTTTCTTTTACCTTGGTCACGTCACTGTTTATTTTATTTGCCGACCTGATGCCTAAACGCTTGGCCATGATTGCCCCTGAAAAAATTGCAGTGGCGGTTATTAACCCCATTCAGATTTTTATTCGGGTCTGTAAACCTTTGGCATGGATGATCAATGCCATTGCCAATGTGCTGTTCCGTTTATTTAAAGTCAACACCACCCGTGAAGATAACATTACTTTTGATGATATTTCTGCGGTGATGGATGCAGGTGCGCAGGCTGGTGTTTTGCAGAAGCAAGAGCATCACTTTATTGAAAACGTGTTTGAACTAGAAGAGCGTAACGTGCCTTCAAGTATGACCACACGTGAAAATGTGGTGTTTTTTACCTTAAAGGAATCGGAAGCCAGTATTCGACAAAAACTTGCAGAGTACCCCTATTCCAAATTTTTGGTGTGCAGTGAAAATATTGATGACGTGATTGGTTATGTGGATGCCAAAGACATTTTAGTCAGAATTCTAAACAATCAATCTTTACTACAACTGAATGAAAGCACCATCCGTAATGTTTTGACCATTCCAGATACCCTCACGCTTTCTGAATTACTCGATCGTTTCCGCTCTACCAAAGAAAAATTTGCGGTGGTGATTAACGAGTATGCCTTGGTTGTCGGTGTGATTACCCTGTCGGATATTATGATTACCGTAATGGGCGATTGGGTGACACCCATTGAAGAAGACCAGCAAATTATTAAACGTGACAATAACTCATGGTTGATTGATGGCAGCACCCCAATTGAAGACATTAAACATGCGCTGCAAATTGATGAAATGCCCGATGATGAAAATTATGAAACTATTGCAGGTTTTATGATGTATAAATTGCGAAAAATTCCACGACCTGCAGATTCTGTATTATTTGATGGTTATAAATTTGAAGTGGTCGATGTCGATCATTTTAAAATTGACCAACTCTTGGTAACGCGCATTGTAGAACCTTTGGACAACGCAAATGCTGTAGCAACAGAAGAATAACTATGTGCTAAACACGACAATAAAAAAGCACCACATCGTAAATGATATAGTGCTTTTTTATTGGGAACGATCTAAATATTAGTATTGCTTAATCAATTCATCCAATACCGCATGATAATGAATTGCAATATCTTCAGCTAAGATTTTATAAACATTATCAAATTGCACCATCGGCCAGCCTTCTTTCCAGAATGGGAAAATATTGTGCAAATCATGGGTAACCGTTGCATCTTCACGCACAATTGCCTGTGCGATCTGTGCCAAGACTTGTGCTGTTTCAGCACCATCAATGGCTAAATAATCTATGCCACGTACTTTCAAAATACGTACACGGTCTTTTTTATAACGAATTTTTTTGGCTTGTGCATCGTTCAGTTGTAAAGCCAAACTAACCGCTTCAACAAACTTGCTTTCGAAAGACTGATTCAGTGCCACCAACGCAGCTTTATGCGCTTCCTGACGACCTGCTTTCCCACCATTACGGATAATCTCTTTTGCCTCTGTATCCAATTCATCACTTTTCATGGATTGTAAAATGTCGAGTATTTCGATATCACTTAATGATTCAGGAGATTGGTCAATCATGTACTGTCCTTAGACAAAAGAGCAAAACGCTATTTTCGCACAATTTCAGCGAAAGCTCGACAGATTCCGCTGTAATAATTTTACTGCGATAACAGTAAAGTAAAAGTACATCGAACAGATCAGCAGTAATCTTAACGCCTTACAGTCATTGCTCATCTAAAAAACCTGAGATCAACAAATATAATGACTCAAGCCTTTGAGCAAATTCTCTTGTAAATGTGCCGGTTCAACAATTTTTAGATGTGGAATCCAATACCTCACCAAAGGATATAGCTGCATTTCATGGCGGATTTGGCATGAAATGAGCAGCTCACCACACGGTTTCTCTTGAAGAATTTGTTGTTCTGGAAACAGTCGCCGCTGTTTAAAATACAAAGCAACTTCTGCATCTACCGATAAACGGATTTCCTGTTTGTCATGCCCAAACCAAATGCCCTCTTCATCTTCCAACTGCTGCAAAATTTCAGTCTGATGCTCAAAGTCTTGGGCGATATGCGTATGATCAACCTGTTCAATACGGCTTAAACGGTAGACCCTTAAAGTGTCTTGATCAACTGCAGCCAAATACCAATTGCCGTGATGATGGATTAAACGATATGGCAACACTTCTCTTAAGCTACCTTTATAGGCAAATGCAACCGATTTCTTTTGCTGGATAGCTTGCGTCAAAACCTTAAAATGTTCTGCGTATTGAGTGGTGTCTTCATAATGATAACCTTTGGCTGAAAACACCAAGTTTGCCCGATGATCCATTAACTCCCTTAAAAACGAGATGTCCAAAGAAGGATATAAATCACTGATGCCCGACAACTGAGCAAAGTTCTGAATATCCTGTAATTTAAAACGGCCTAAATAAGATGAATCTAAATAATAACGCTTGCTGCGCTGGTCTTGCAGCAGAGGCAAATATGCATTCAAACGGTCAAAATCACGCTCGATGGTTCGGGTACTGACCTGAAACTCTTCTGCCAACTCCTTGACACTTAATTGATGTCCTACATTTAATTTGGTTAAAATATTGGCAAGTCGATCTGCCAAACGCTCATGTGTTGAACTCACACATTTCATAACACCCTCTTTGTGCTTTTTTCTATAGCACTGTTTTTTATCACTATAACCGTATTAAAAATAATAAAGACTTTAATTTAAAATGAAAATTCAACTAAATATATAGATTAAAACGACCTCGTATTTTTAGCACCAATGAATAAAGACTGCCAATTTCTGTGAAAATTTAATATGAATTATCACGCTTATCAGCATCTAAACGTGCGTTATAACGCTCTAAATGTAGCATTGCACTATACACGCGATGTAAATCTCCTAAATTGATTTTCTTGCGAATAATGCTTTTGTGCAACCGTTTCAAAGCAGCAAAACTATGCTGAGTACTGTAAAAAGAAGGTAGAATTTTCATGATGTTGGCCCTCTGTTGTGCAATGTTAGGATGGTATGTTTTTAATCTTTATTTGTTTGGTTGGAATTAATATACATCGCATTTTCGACAGGTTGTGTCGGATGGTTCACCATTATTTTACTTTTTGGTAAATCTTAGAAAAATAGTATTAAATTTAGAAGAATCATAATGTAATTTTTATTGAAAAATCGTATCTAAATTTGTACGCATAAAAAAACTGACCCATGGTCAGTTTTTTTGAATGATGTACGAAAAGCCTTAAAGTACTTCTACAACAACCTTACCCACATGGTCACCTGTGTCCATTTCTGCATGGGCTTGCTGAATTTGATCAAACTTAAATGTTTTGTAGATCATTGGTAAGCATTCACCTTTTTCCAATAAAGGCCATACCGTCTCTTGTAAGCCTTTGGTGATTTCTGCTTTTTCTGCCGTGTTGCGCGCACGCATGGTTGAGCCTGTAATGGTCAAACGTTTCATCATAATTTGACCCAGCTTAACCTCTTTGGCTTTTGCACCACCTAAAAATGCGATATAGACCAAGCGGCCATCACGACGTAATAAGTTTAAATTACGCTCTAAATACGGCGCACCGACAATATCTAAAATAATATCAACCCCAGCATTGTCTGTAGCAGCCTGAATTTCTTGCTCAAAGTCCTGAGTTTTATAGTTAATTGCTGTAGTGAGGTGTGAAATTGCCTGTACTTTTTCATCTGAACCCACTGTCGCAAAGGTTTTCAAACCGAGAGCATTACACAGCATTAATGCTGTTGTACCAATGCCACTGGTGCCACCATGAATAAGTGCTGTTTCGCCAGCTTTGGCTTTGCCCATTTGGAATACATTTGCCCACACAGTAAAAAATGTTTCAGGAATCGCTGCAGCCTGCACAAAACTCACGCCTGCAGGAATAGTCAAAGTTTGGCTTTCTGGTACTACACAATATTCTGCATAGCCGCCACCATTGGTTAAGCCACAAACACGATCACCCACTTTAAACTGGCTGACCTCTGCCCCTACAGCAACTACTTCACCTGCAACTTCCAAACCTGGAACAGGAGTTACTCCTTTCGGCATTGGGTACAACCCCTGACGCTGTAAAATATCTGGTCGATTCAAACCAAAAGCATGAACTTTCACTAAAACTTCATTGGCTTGCGCTGCTGGAATTGCCACGGTTTCATAGGCCAGTTTTTCTGGCCCACCTGGTTCTGTAATAATAATTTGCTGCATTGTGCTTGCGGTCATGACAAATCCCTGCTTGATTAATTGTTAAATGAATTCTGACTATTTGAACATAAAACAGTAATGCATTAAAACCCAGATCAACTTAGGTATAATTCAAATCACATGGTGTTTTCACTCATGAATAAAGGGTATGCAATGTCAGAAATTGTAGAATATAACGAAAATAATTACCGTGAATTTGAATACGAAATTGGCTTAGCGGTGATTCGTTTTTATGCACCTTGGTGTACGCCCTGCGTGCAGAATGCACCGTTTTTTATACAGCTTGCTCAGCAGTTCGATGCCTCAGTAAAATTTGGCAAAGTGAATGTAGATTTATCTTCCATTCTGACCTTACGCTATCAAGTCCTTGGTTTGCCTACTACGCTTATATTTCAAGATGGTCAAATTGTAGAGCGATTGTCTGGCAATATTTCCAATGCACAATTACAACAAAAAATTCAGGCTTATCTATCTGCCTAAAAAAGTGACCAGCGACAACATCCGTTAAGGTCACGCTTAAATTAAGATTGAACCACCACTTGATCACGCCCTGCATGTTTGGCCTGATACAAATGCACATCTGCAGTTTTCATTAAATCATCCACATGACTGTAGCTATACTCACGCGTCATCCATGCAACGCCTATACTTAAAGTCACGTATTGTTTGTGATCTTCTCTTGCGACATGCTCAAACTGTGCATCTCTTACCGCCTGCAACACGTTTTGCATCAACTGCCCAATCACATGCTGCGGAATATCATGCAGCAAAATGGCAAATTCCTCGCCACCATAACGGGCGACATAAGCGCTTTTAGGTAAGGTCGCATGTAACACCTTGACCAAATTTTGCAAAATTTGATCACCTTTTAAGTGCCCATAATGGTCATTGTATTTTTTAAAATAATCGACATCCAACATGGCAAACACCAAAATATGCCGTTTGCCCTGTAGCGTTTCTACATACAAACGCTGGATTTCTTCATTTAATGCACGGCGGTTATAAGCGCCTGTAAGTGCATCAATTTTAACCTGCATCTCTAGCTTTTCATTTAAGTTGCTTAATTGCTGGGTACGTTCCTGCACTTTAGAATCCAAAGAACTGTTGAGATTAATCAACTTCTGGTTAAGTCGCTCAATATGTAAATTGTGATAGGCATAGTTACGTGCCTGCTGAAACATAATCAACAACGCATACACACTGGTGGAAATAAAAGATAAGTGTATGGAATCGACAAGATTCAATACCAATAAAAAGTCATGAATAAACGTGGCACACAGTATAATGACCGCCCAAAAGTTGATTGCAGAATAGCTCTCTCCCAAACGAATAGTTTGATAAAACCCATACGCAAAATTGGCCAAGACGACGATAAAGAAAAAGGCGCTATAAAACGCAAGTTGCTGAAAAATGCTAGGCTCAGCCCATACCGTCACACCAATATTAAAACTGAGCAGCAACATTGCCGCACTATAAATCCAGCGGTTTAAATAATGCGTGCTGAGTAAAAACATATAACTCAGAAAGAATAAAATCGCAAAAAAGCTAAATAAGTATTCGAGTCTTAGCCCCCATGACCAGCTTAAATTCAGGAAAGTGGTATAAGCATAAGGGGCAGAAAATAAGTTATGGAGTGCCAGAAAAACGATAAACAGACCAAGAATAAAGATATGTTTGTTCTTTCCTCCCTGTGCTTGGCTAAAGGCTGAGAACATTAAAGTAAACACACCGATACCAAGTACTGCGCCACAAATCATGGCAATACTCATCATCAAACGCTGAAATTGCTGGTTGATGACACGACTAACACCAATTTTCATTGGGTTTTTTAAGCCACCTTGTAAGCCCTGAAAACTGGAGGCTTGGATGGTTAACGTAAAATATTCACTTTCAGGCACAAAATAAGCAATTCGTGGTGCATTTTCTGTTTGGTGGGTGGCAGCATCTGCCCCCACCGTGCCAACCCGCACCAAACCATCACCATTTAAAAATACTCGATACGCGCCATATTGGTTAGGAATCCAAATTGCAATCCGTTTACCTAAAAATTCTTTAGGAATTTGAAAATGCCCAATGAAAGTGCCATAGGTATTGCTATTGCCCGTCAAATCTTCAAATGATGCTGGCAATTCCACCGTCTGTGCAGACAAGACTGCGCTAGGTTCTTGAAGGAGTTGTTGTGGATAGAACAGCCATTTACCTTCTAAAAAGCTGGGATGGTCTTCTGTGAACTGAATATGATTGAGTAGTTTTTGATGTAAATAGTAAGATTCAGGTGCGGATTCATACTGCGCCCAAACATGATGTGTTGTAAGCGTACTACATAGCAACAGCAAACATATAAACGCACAAGTGCGCCACATCTGAATTAAGGCCAAAAAATATAGATCCTAAATATACCTGTTTTTTAATCTAATCGGTCTTGAGCTAAATTTGAAGTAAAAAATAAGTCATTCATACAATACTTTACATGCATCAGATGAATGACTTATGACCAACGATGTTCAACCAAGATCAAATAAAATTATTGATCGCGTGTTTTCACATCGTAAAGTTCAATTTCAAAAATTAAATTCGAGTTAGCTGGAATAATATTGCCCATTTTGCGCTCACCATAAGCCAAATGTGCAGGTACGATTAACTTACGTTTACCGCCAACTTTCATGCCCATAATGCCTTGATCCCAGCCTTTGATGACACGACCTGTGCCAATCACCGTTTCAAAAAAATTTCCACGGTCAAGTGATGAGTCAAACTTGGTTCCGTCTTCCAACCAACCCGTATAATGTGTGGTAATTAAAGCACCTTTAACCGCTTCTTTACCTTCACCCACCACTAAATCAATAATTTCTAATTCTGCACTCATGCGGATCTCCAAATATAAATGGTCATGTAATTAACATAGACCACAAAGGATTAAATTTTAAAATCAAATGTCTGACTGATTTCCAACCAAATTACAGCAGACTATTGCAAAAGATTATTGCAACTGTGTCCACTCAATCTGAGCCTGCGCCTGATCACCTATCAACGTCCATTCACCATCCATTACATTCAGCTGTAATTGCATGGTGCGTTCGCACAGCGCTTGAATGGCTTCAGTGCTCGCTGCAGACAATTGCCAAACTTCTACATTATTTAAACTTTTGATTTTACTGTTGCGTTTGTACCACTCATCTACCGATGAGCCATAAGCAATAATAGCCACCTGCTTACAACGTGCACTGGCTTTTTTGACTTTGTCTTCGTCTGGGCAGCCTACTTCAATCCATTTTATCAATTGACCTGTTAAGTCTTTTTCCCACAAGGCAGGCTCATCGGTTTCAAACAAATCTTTGGTAAATTCCAAAACTTCGTCTGCATAACGGGCAAAAGCCAAAATGCGCACCATCAGGCGTTCAATGGTTTCAGAAGGATGCAATGCCATTGTTAGTTGATAGTCACCATATTGATGCACATCCATATTGGCAATGTTCAAATCTGCTTTATAAATTGTCGCTTTTAGCGCCATTGTGCTGTTCCCAAAACCAAGTCAAATTTGCCGCTAAGCATAATAGATTTTAGTTTTTTTTGCTGCATTGATTGCAGTTCAATCTGCACCTTAATCATTCATTTAATGTGTCATTTGCAAGCTGACAGGCCAATAATTCTGCTTCAAATGCCTGCCAGTCACGTGCTGTTTGATAAATAATTTCGATGCGGTTATCAATTCCCTCTTCGGTAGATTGATAGTTGAATTGCTCAGGATTGAAGTTAAAACTTTGCCAACCTTGATTGGTGTTAAAAATTCCTTTAATGCGTAACCAGTCTTGTTGCTCACACAGCAAATCTAACAGTGGATAAAAGTCGAATTGCCAACGTTTTGGAAATTTCCAGCCCGCCACCGAATAGCCCTGAGCACTTTCTACATAATGATATGGCAACTGTTTAATTTCTGCTTCAGATGTATTTGCAGCTGGGATCAGCGTTTTTTGTAATTTTAATAAGGGCTGAATTTTGCGTTGTGTGCCTACATACAGTTGATCAATTTCTGCCAAAGTAATATTGCCTTGTGCTGCTTTCAGCCACCTTTGAGCATAGGCTTGATACTCGTGTTGCAATTGCACCAGCGCCTGTTCGTCTACAGCCTGCATTTGATCTGCATGTGACACCACTATAATTTGCGCAGCTTTCAGTTGATCTGCATATAGGTTTTGCTGTGACCATGCATGATCGTGCAAACGTGATCCATCGACCACAGTCACCAAAGCACGCATAGATAAATGTGTATGCCAATGCGGTTCAGTTAGTTGCTCCAACAATTGTGCAGGATGGCCCAAGCCTGTTGGCTCTATAAATAAACGGTCAGGTTGGGTTTCAGACAATAAACGCGATAAAGCAATTTGCATAGGTAGTTGACTGCTACAACATAAACAACCACCCAGTAATTCTTTCACTTGATAGCCTTGCTGTTGCGGCAACAATTGCTGATCTACTCCAATTTGACCAAATTCATTCATCAGCACAGCCCAGACCTCATGTTCTGGCTTTTGACTGAGCAATTGTTTTAATAAGGTGGTTTTGCCTGCACCCAAAAATCCAGAAATAATATGGGTCGGAACTGCTTTTTGTGGTGCAATTAATTTCAAAACAAACTCACTGTATTAAAGTACAAACAACAGCAAGCATGCTAAGCAAGTTTAGTTTTAAGTTCAATCTGAATCTGAATACGTGAAAATTTGGGCTATAAAATAAGTTTATTGAAAGATTCTCTTACATTTAGCCAGCCTGAATTACGCAATAAATTGCACGAAATTTCCAGCTTTCCACTGATCGATGTAATGTTTTATTGCTGCACCAGCAATTTCCTTTGGGAAAAGACGCTTACTTTGACGAAATTTAGCTGCAATTTTAAAACAAAATTTACCAAATTCTTACCTGCTCATCATCATTGTGATGTTCAAGTAACCGCATCTGTTTTGCTTTGTTGCAAGCATTGATCCTACATTCTGCACTGCTTAGCATGAGTCCCTGTTCAGCATGTTCAAGTCAGGTGATGACTAATTTGAATATTTGAGAAGCAAGATTCGCTTCTGCTGAATATTTAGGTTTATAAATTTTAAATAAGGATGCCAAACTATGAAATTAACTCATATTCTATTCGCTTCTGCCTTCGCATTTGCTACAGCCAACAGCTTTGCTGCCAAGGCTGAGACCAGCAATACCGAACGAGAAAAAGTGATTGTTTCAACTCAGGAAGCTGTGGCTGAACATGCTTCAGAACAAACTGCTGCACAACCAGCTTCTGAAACTGCAACTGAGCAACCTGCTGCTGCAACGCCACAACCTTAAGTCCTTCACACAGTGACACAACGCTAAGTTGTAAATACCACAACCGTTGCGTTTGACTCCACTCTCTGGGCGAACACAGCGGTTGTCTTGTAACTCAAAGCCTAAATCCACCATAGAAAATAATGATGATTAACTCGGAAACAATCTCTTTAGATCGCAGCCAATCCTAATAGCGTAATCAACAGCACTATCCCTTTCTCCACACTACTCAACTGCATTATAAAATTACGCTTTTTTCTTCACCAATGTAGGTACCACCATCAATTTATAGAGCACTAAAGTCAACAAGGTGATCAGCGCACACAACATATAAGTCAGCGAGTAGCCATACCATGCAATGAGAACACCCATCAACACTGAACCAATTGCCATGCCTAAATCAAACAAAGTGAAAAAAGTAGAAATTGCATGCCCCATCCGCTGTTTAGACACAGACTGAATCGCTACGGTTTGTAAACATGGGAACACAGAACCATAACCAATACCAATGAACACAGCAGAGAGCCATAAGACCCATTGATTAGATAAAAAGCTGACGATGGCCAAGCCAATCGCAAAAAATAACAGTGAGGGATAAATCACAGAACTTGGCCCACGCCGATCATATAAGCGTCCAACCCACGGACGTACCGCAATCATCGACACTGCAAACACCACAAAAAACACACTGGTATAAGCCAGTAAGTTTTTGGATTCGCTATACGCCGTGATAAAACTCATGATGCTTGAATAAGCCAGTGCCGTGAGTAATGCCACTAAACTGACAGGAATAACTTTTGTTTCAATCAGGTCATGCCAACTTAAGCCTAAACTTTTGGATGTACTTCGATTCGCTTGCTCTATCGATGCAAGTGGTTGTTCTGTTGCTGTGCTATCTTTCACATCTAACAGCCAACAAAAGACAAAGCCTATGCACATAATGATGCATAAAATGCCGAATAACACCTGAAAGCTACTGAATTGCACTACAGTTAAAGCTAACAATGGCCCGAATACCACACCCAAATTGGTGGACATGACAAAGTAGCCCATGCCCTCACCTTTACGCTGTTCTGGAATAAAATCATTGGCCACAGGTACTGCAACCGTAGTCAAAATACTGAACCAAATACCATGTAAAAAGCGCACCAACAGCAAACTCCACATGCTGTCTATCCACAAATAGCTAAAAGCAAACAGTACAAAAAATAATTCTGAACCACGAAAAGAGAATTTCTTGCCCAGTCTTTCTACAATCAAACCTGAAAATGGTCGAATAGCGATGGAAGAAATTAAAAATAATGTCAGTGCCAAACCTGCTTCTTTTACCGTACCATCCAAATCTTTCATAATGTATATGGGTAAAATCGTCAGCAAAGCAAAATAATAAATAAATAAAAACAGGTTATTGCATACGCACAAAATAAAGGAACGATTCCATAATCGTTGTGAACCGTCTGCAATAGAAGATGAAGAAGACATAAAATTTTACTTTACGATTGTGCTGTAGGCATCAATGCAGGTTGAATCACCAACTGCACTAAATCGTGGATATACTGTGCATCAGGCATACGGTTGAAAAAAATAATTTGATAATGAATAGGCCCATATAACGTGTCGAGCATCATCTCAAAAGGATAATCCTCACGAATTTCACCACGCTGAATTGCGACTTGTATTAGCTTTCGTGTTTGCTCACGACGCGGCAATAAATAATCTTTAAAAAACTGCCCCGCAGTTTCACGCTGCTCTGCCATAACCACCAATAAAGCCCGCCCCACGCCATGATTTAAAGCCAGACTCAGTCTTGAAAGTTGCTGCATCAAATTGAATTGTAAGGACTGTTCAAAATCCAACTCAAACACTGACTCAGTTTGTTGTTTAAACGCCTCAAATACCAAATCAGACTTATGCTTCCACCAACGGTAAATTGTGGACTTCCCTACCCCTGCACGTGCAGCAATATCTTCAATGGTCAATTGACGATAGTCCTGCTCTGCAAGCGCAGCCACCACTGCATTTAAAATGCACTGTTTACGCTTGGAACTTTTTTCTGGTGTATGCTCTGTCATGTGCTATCCCAAATTTGTGGATGTGATTTGCTCCACAAAACGATACGATACGTTTCGTTTTAATATAATAAAGTAAGATTACAGTAGATACTAGTGCTAAGACGTTTCAATTGATGATCCATCTGGCTTTACAAGCGAAGTACCTGAGCAATCATTAATTTTTACGGAATAAAATGCAGGCATAAAAAAAACCTGCTTATTTTAAAAGCAGGTTCCGATCAGCGAGTCAACATCAACTTAGCTGTGTTCAGTTTTCTTGTAAATGCTGCAAGATGGATGATGATTTTCCTGCAAACGCGCCACTTTACGCTGTTCTGCAGCTTCAAAACGACAACGTTTCCAGTCATTATCTAACTTCAGTGCTGGAATTTGTTTTGGTTTACCGTGTTCATCTACAGCCACCATCGTGAAATAACAGCTGTTGGTATGGCGTACAGTACGTTTTTGAATGTTTTGTGCTTCTACACGAATCCCAATTTCCATTGAAGTACGGCCAACATGGTTGACACTGGCAAGGAACGTCACCAATTCACCTACATGAATTGGCTCTTTAAAATTCACTTTATCTACCGAAAGGGTCACGACATAACTACCCGAGTAGCGACTCGCACACGCATACGCCACTTGGTCTAATAGTTTTAAAATTGTTCCACCATGTACATTCCCCGAGAAATTTGCCATATCGGGTGTCATTAACACGGTCATGGTTAATTCTGACTGGTCATCTAACACTGGGGCAATTTGATCTAATGGTGACATCGCGTTCTCTAGACTCTTTTCAAGACAGTAAGATAAGAACCATTATTATATCGTGTTTAGAAAAGTTTGAATGTTCATTTCGGCAACAACTGCATCATTATTATTTATATTGTTTATGACAACATTTATTTAAAATTATAAGACTAAAGGCCAATGCTCCCAAGCTGTTATTTTTTAATCCATTTCTGTTTTTTTAAAACACTTGTTCAAATTTGATATTCGGTTAATCTCATTGATTCAAGTGTTCAAAAAACCATCATATTTTTTATTTTTTATAGATAATTCAAGTGATTTACCACCCAATTTTAACGCTAGATGACAAAAAAAAGGCTTAAAAATTGACTTACAGATACACTAATTAGCAGCCAGACGCAGCATTTCCTGCGACACATTGCTATAAGTTAAAGTCTGATCTTGGCTTAATACAGCTTCAATAACATAAGTCCCATCTGGATTAATCATGGTAATGGTAAAAACAACTTCTGCCATGGTCGCCAGTTTTACCTGCTGTCCCACTTGAAAATGCAACATAATGCTGCCCCCTTCAATTTTGTGCTGTGTTCTAAAGTATTTATCTTAAAGTGAATGAATTTTCTTTATTTTTTCTGACAAGCATCATCAAAACAAAAAAGTAATTTGCTACATAGCATAAATTGAAATATATCAAATGAGAATTTATTTTTAATCTGTTTTAAATCTAAATATCCAAGTCATCTTGATGAGATACTTTTTAAGTATTCTATTTTTTAATTATAGATATAAATGAATTACAATAATTAAAAGTGAATTTTTCCATGAATAATCATTTTTATTCGCTCGCACTCATACATAAGTTCAATTAGACTCACCCTTTAAATCATCTTATTTGAGTCATATAAAGTTTATAGGCAGTTTTATTCACTGCCCATAGAAAGCCTGTGTGTTACTGGCGTTGTACCCGACAATCCGATGCCCATGACTAAAATGATGACGGCGATAAACCTGATCAATTTTATATAATTGTTGTGTAGTCGCATCTGCGCCTGCCTGCATGGTCGTTTCACGGCCTTTCACATCAAAAATATGCGCCTTTTCACGTAAATCAGGTTCAATCACGACATCCGCCTGCTTCAACTCTTCATTGGCCAAGTGCTTTTGCATGATATTAATGTTCTGGTTAAACAGCCCCCAAACATTACTGGTTTCGGTATGGATTGGCTGAGCTAAAATATTCACGGCAATCACAATATCTGCACCTAATTCACGCGCGACTTTTACGGGTACAGGGCTAACCAAACCGCCATCTACATATTCATGCTCAGCAATTTTTGTAGGGACAAACATACTTGGAATAGACACCGAAGCGCGTACTGCCTGCCCCGTATTTCCATAATTAAAGACGACTTTTTTACCTTCTTTCAATTCGGTCGCCACTACATACATAGGTATTTTAAATTGTTCTAAACGCAGTTGATCGACTTGTGTATTGACATAATTTTCAACTTTTTTACCATCAAAAAAGCCTTTTAAATCGAAAGTAACATCGCGCACATCATTGGCTTTCATGTTTAAGGCAATGTCACGTAATTGTTGCGCATTTTTTCCACTGGCATAAATTGAGCCAACAATGCTGCCCGCACTACTGCCCACAATCAAATCAGGCTGAATACCGTATTGCTCTAATACTTCAATTACTCCAATGTGTGCATAGCCACGTGCACCACCGCTGCCTAATACCAAAGCCACCACAGGTCGCTTGTTTTTTTGCTTAAGTTGCTGAAAGTCAATTTGATTCAGGCGTGACTCAGCTTCAGCCACAGCAGGCTGCGTAGCCACAAGATTTTGTGTCAAATTTTGCGGCTGTTGTGGGACAGTTTGACAACCCAACATCCATAATGCGGTTAGCGATACACACCAAATTTTCATATAGACCTTCTTGAATCCATAGCTTTCAGTCGATACTTGTTTGCAATTTAAAAATAGCAGGCTCATGCTTCCATTACATTTGAAACATAGTGACTATTTCAGTATGCACAGGCCATGGGCACTTCAGCAAATCACTCATATAAGTGCACATAGTCTATCTATTATTTTAACTGATCCTTGTAGTAATTCGTTAAACTGTCACGTCTAGCCACTACATTGGCGCACAAGTTGAATCTGTCTACACATATATGCACACGCTCACTTCTTCTTCGCTATTTTGGGTCTTTCTACAATTGGGCTGCTTGTCTTTTGGGGGGCCTGCAGCACACTTGGTATTTTTCCATCAACGCTTTGTGCAACAGCTCAAATGGTTAGATGAAGCACAATATGCCCAAGTTGTGGCACTGGCTCAACTTTTACCAGGCCCAACCAGTAGTCAGGTGGGTTTAGCGATTGGTTATTTACAAAAAGGCTATTGGGGGGCAGTACTTGCATGGCTTGGTTTTACTTTACCTTCTGCTGTGTTCATGGCTTTAGTTGCAGTACTCGGACATCAATATTTAGAAGTGCTTTCTTCAGATAGTTTCCACACGATTCAACTGATTGTTTTAGCCGTCGTGGCTTGGGCATTTTGGCAAATGTTAGGCAGTTTTTGTAAAACTATTTGGCAATACGCCTTAATGCTGGCTGCAGCTGTTTTTATTTATTTTGTGCCTTTTAGTTTGAATCAAGTCTTGGTGATTTTGCTTGCAGCAGTTTTGGGTATATGGATGGCAAAACAGACGCCAACGAATGTTCAAAATACAGATGCAACTCAAACGAGCTTTACTGCAAATCACATCATTCAGCATCGTAAATACGCCATATTTTGGGGTGGGCTGTTTGTTGCACCGTTTATCATATTAACAGGACTCAACTGGTTCACGCCAAATTTGCTTTATGCCGCCAACTTAAGTTTCTATCAAGCAGCCTCTTTGGTGTTTGGTGGTGGCCACGTTATTTTACCCTTGTTACATCAAGATTTTGTCAGTACTGGTTTAGTAAGCGCAGAACAATTTGATTTGGGTTATGCCATGGCACAATTAGTTCCAGGCCCATTATTTAGTTTTGCTACTTATTTGGGCAGTTTAGTTCCCATGACGGACATGATGTGGCTCAATGCTGTTTTAGCGACTTTGGCCATTTTCCTGCCTTCTTTCTTTTTGGTTTTTGCTACCTTGCCGTATTGGTCTTGGTTAATGCAGCAAGTTTATATTCGTCATGCCGTTACAGGTATTAATGCCGCGGTGGTTGGGCTATTGCTCTACATGGTGGTGGAAATGGCACAACGCTATGTACTGAATTTCTATGACCTTATTTTTGTTGCCCTCGTGATTGTGCTGTTAAAGTCAAAATTACCCGTTTGGCTGAGTCTGATGGGAAGCTTCCTGCTCTATACTGTGTTATTGAATTTTATTGCTTAGGCTATTTTTAAGATTCACTTAAACCAATGCCTGTAGCATAGCGTTCGAGTGTAAAGGCACTCTCACCGTTATATATCGCCATAAAAAATGCCAGCTCATGTGAACTGGCATTTTATTTTGCAATCTATCTACAACTGAACAGCTTAACCTGCAAAGAATTTCAAAATAGACTGAATCACAGCGACGTTAATCAAGTCGACAAAGAAAGCGCCACACAACGGCACAATCAAGAATGCTTTATAAGAGGGGCCATACATATTGGTAATGGCTTGCATATTAGCAACCGCGGTAGGTGTTGCTCCCATCCCAAAACCACAGTGCCCTGCGGCCAATACCGCTGCATCGTAGTTTTTACCCATAATGCGGAACGTGATAAAAGCCGCATATAACGCCATGGTGATGGTTTGCGCACCTAAAATCACCATCAACGGACCTGCTAAATCTGCCAATTGCCACAATTTAAGCGACAACAAAGCCATCGCCAAATATAAAGACAACGACGCATTTCCAAACACATCAATCGCACGGTCAAAAATATTGACTTTAAAAATACTTTCCAAGACATTACGCAGAATCACACCGCCCGCCAATGCCCAAACGAAAGTTGGCAATTCAAACATAGTACCTTTGGCAGCGCCCGTCATAAACTCGGCAAATGCCAAACACGCTGCAAATAAACCCAAAGTGGTAATGGCATTATCTGCTGTGATTAAACGCACCTGATGCGGATATTCAAATGGAATAAACTCATTAGAGTCTTGATCTGCAGGCGTATTGTCACGTTTTTCAATTTGTTCTTCAGTACGTGGTACGGCCAATTGATGACGGTTGATTAAGGTTTTGGCTAAAGGGCCACCAATCAAACCACCAATGATCAAACCAAAGGTTGCACTGGCCATACCTAATGCCAACGCCCCTTGAATACCATACTGGGTTTCAAAAATTTCGCCCCACGCACCCGCAGTACCATGACCACCCGTTAAGGTAACTGAACCTGCAATTAAACCAATTAGTGGATCAATACCTAATAATGTTGCAAGACTAATGCCGACAAAGTTTTGCAGCACAATAAATGTGGAAATTGCAATCAAGAAAATAATTAAACCAATTCCGCCCTGACGCAATTTTGTAAAGTTCGCGCTTAAACCAATCGAGGCGAAGAAAATCAGCATAAAACTAGTTTGTAATGCGCTACTGATGGTAATGCTATAACCCCAAAATTGATGCACCAACAATGAAACAATTGCGGCAACCAAACCACCTGCAACAGGTTCAGGAATGTTATAGCGTTTTAAAAAATCAATTTTATTAACCAAAAACCGTCCTAAGAGCAGGACGATGACCGCAGCAATCAGCGTATAAAACGCATTAAAAGTAAATTCCATGGCAATATCCATATAGTGATTGCAGATTATTTTTTAATATGATGAAGAGCTGTCTATGCAAACCAAAGCATTTGCATCAGCATAACTCTAAATCAACTAAAAAATGCCGCAATATAAAGTATGTAAGCAGTATCGTATTTGACCGATGTTTAAGATGTATGCGTTTCACTGAGCCAACCCAATCCTTAGGTTTCACTCAAGCATTATGATCTGCGTTTGCCTAGAACAGAAGAAAAGAAAGACAAAAGACAGCAATTTCACTTTCGGGGTGACTTCGAGTGCAAACAACTGAATCGGCTTAAGACTGAGAGGTAATCTCATATAAGCTCCAAGATATCTGAGGTGGATAAATACCTTGCGATAAAGATATTCAATCACTTGATAAAAAACAGCAAGATTAAAGGTCGAACATTATGCATTTTTTTTGACAAAAAGCTGCTATTTTCTGCGTTATTTCTATAAATTTTATTGATTGTTTTCAACTATAAGTGCAAGTTACAGCATTTTATAAAAGTGAATAAAATTTAAGTTACTGAATTAATATCATAAATTTCAGACATAAAAAACAGAGCTTAAAATTAAGCTCTGTTTTGGATTTTGCTCAAAAGTAGCGACTTAGAAGCTATAACGCGCCATAAAGCCTACGCGGTCATCACTGAATTTTTCACCAGCAAATGTTTTACGTTCACCATTAATGTATTCGATACCTAAATCAACTGGTTTTACAGGTGAATAGATAAAGTTAATCCACGCTTGTTGTACTTTCTCGTTAGCACCATCATTTAAACGCGCATAGTCTGTACCATCATCTGCAAATAAAGCACCATAAGCTAAAGTTGAACGCAGTTGTGGTGAGAACTTATAAGTAGCACCCACTTGTACACCAATCGTTTCATTCTGCTCAATGTTCTTATTAGCATCAAGTTCATACGCCGAGTTATTGCCATATAAGTAGTTGCTGTTACCTTGTACATAAGATACATCAGCAGACACTTTTAATGGTTCTGAAACTTGGTAGTTGGTACCTGCAGCCACACCCCAACCTGTTTTATCATCACCAGAAGTAGCTTTATAATGTTCTACCAATGCACGTGCAGAAGCAGAACCTTTACCTTCTGCATAAGCTTGAGTCACTTTTGCCGTTAAATTTGGTACACGATAAGTAATATCAGTACCAGAACTATTACCCTCTTCAGCAGAAACGAATAATTGTGTCGCAGGCGCTAATTTATAGTTGTAGCGTACTTGCGGCACACGTGCTGTACCACCACCAATATTCGTGGCAAAGTCAATCATTTCTGGTGCATGATTAGACAAGAAATTCGATGTAGTTTGACCGAATAACCAGTTATTTAAAGTCAAATAAGCATGACGGATACGTAAGTTTTCTGATTTGTCATTATCAGCACTTGCAAAATCAACTTCGATTTTACCACCAAGTTTGTTGTCACCCATTGGCGTACTAAAATCTAAACCTAAACGCGTAACTTTTGGTGTAGCGCGTAATTTATCTTTTACGTTATTTTCACCTGTTTTGTGAGTAACGTTAAAATCATTATCCGCACCATCAATAATATAGTTTGCGTCCCCACGGATCGAACCATAAATAGATACGTCTGCACCAGATTTAGACTTTAAGCTGCTTAATGCACTTGCAGGTGCAGCAGGTTTCGCCTGTTGTACTTGGGCAATTTGAGTTTGCTGCTGTTGTTGTACTTGCTGTTGTTGCTGAATTAACGATTTCAACGCTTCAACTTCTTGACGAAGTTCTTGAATTTGTTGTTGCTCAGTTTTTGCTGCGTGAGCAGTACCCACCATTAATGTTGTAACGGCAATCGCCAAACCTTTGATCATAAACTGACCGTTGAATAATTGACTCATTCATTTCTCCAAAATAAAACAACGCTGCATCCGTGCATGATGATTTTTTGAGTCATCTATCGATTTCACATCGAATTATAAAAATGGCTTAAAAATCACCACACTTTTGCCCCAATAGACAAAGACACATCAATATTAAAAATATTACAATTTGTGTCATATATTACAGCCATCAATCTATCAAGTTATTGTCTTTATTAAAATCAGTTTTCCCGCACAAATATAAATAAACGATCAAAATTTCAGATCAAAAAACAAAATAAACATATTTTTCAATTAGTTAAACAGGTGGATTATTCAACTAATTGATCATTCATTAGACTATTGTATATATTTAGGTGTAGTTAAAAGTGTAATATTCCAGCTAAAAAATCAGCGTTACAGAACAAAAAATATAATTTTTTGTTCAATTCTTAATCTAGGTCAGGCTTAATTTTAAACGTGGCTAACATACCTGCTCCTATAAACAGCAGCATCAACAGCGCCATATTCAGCAAGGCACTCCAGAACATAAAATTCAGTAATACTCCACCAATCAGACCACAAAAGAATTGTACACTGCCCATTACCGCGCTGGCAGTTCCTGCTCGTGCACCTTGACCCGCCATGGCCAGTGCCATCGCATTCGGGCCTGTAAAACCAATACCTGACACTGCTAAAAACAACCCAAGCATGACCCATATTAAATCAGCTTGTGGCAAACTCCCCGCAATTACCAACAATAATGCGCCTGTTAGTTGAATGGTGCTGCCCAGCTTTAAGCGTTGTAATACACCCAATTTTCCAATGATTTTTTTATTGATGGTTGAAAACAGCATAATGCCAACGGCATTTGCACCGAACAAGTAGGCAAATGCAGTTTCACTCAGTCCGTATTGATCCATCATGACTGCACTCGAACCGCTGATATAACAAAATAAAGCACCACCAGTTAAGCAACCTGCTAACATCGGCATGCGGAAATTTGAATCTTTTAGAATAGAACCATACAAAGTCAGCACCTGCTGAAAATTCAGGTTTAAACGGTGTTGCTTAGCTAAAGTTTCCTGAAAAAAGAAATGCACGCATATCAAACAAACCATGCCAACACAGGCCAGCACCGCAAAAATGGCTTGCCAATTCATCCATTGCAAAACCCACGCCCCTAAAGTTGGCGCAATAATCGGGGCAATGGTCATCACAATCATCATGCTTGAAAAGGCCTGTGCTGAAGTTTGTAAATCCAAACGATCACGAATTGCAGCCCGGGCGATCACCACCCCCACACAACCGCCAAGTGCCTGTAAAATACGTGACGCAATTAAACTCCATTCATTTTGAGCAAAAACGCACAATACACTAGCAACAGAAAACAACGCCAAGCCAAAATACAATGGTGGTTTACGTCCTATACGGTCACTGAGTGGGCCATAAATTAATTGCCCCAATGCCAAACCTAAAAAATAGGCAGGCAAACTATTAGCCACCATTTGGGTAGGTACACCAAACGCATTTGCCATGACAGGCAAAGCGGGCAAATACATATCAATCGACAATGGCCCAAGCGAGGTCAATAACGCCAACAACAAGATCCATGCTGTTGAATATTGCTGTGAAGATGGTTGTGGCGTACCGTTAGAACTTGGTATCGTTTTTGCTATGGTCATATTTTATGATGAAATGGCATACTTGCAGACAAGCTTACACGCTCCATAGTATGATTTGTTGGCATCAAAGATGAATTTTCACATAATTTACCTGACTCCCATAAAACCTCAGTCTAAACAGAGCATTTGCTTAAAGGAATACAGTTGAAATCTTGGCTGACACGGCTGAAACAAGCGACTTATAACACCACGTTTATGTATAACATCCGCATGCTCATTGCATTTGCGGGAACGGCATTTGTCCCCTATTTTATGGGCATGCAACTAGCCACAATTCCTCTCACGCTAGGTGTTGTGGCAGCAGGCTTAAGTGATATTGATGACCGCTTTTCAGTGCGGATTGTCAATCAGCTATATACCTATATCGGCTTTTTTATTACCGCCACCTCTATTCAGTTTTTATTTCCACATCCGGTTTTATTTGCCACAGGTTTAATTCTTTCCTGCATTGTTTTAATTCTGCTGGGTTCACTCGGTCGACGCTACGCCACTATTTCTTATGGCTGTTTAGTGGTGTCGGTCTATTCCATGCTTGGGGTAGATTTATTTGAAGAATGGTATATGCAACCACTGCTCTTGGTTGCAGGTGCTATTTGGTATGGTTTAATTTCAACCATTAGCTTTTTACTGTTCCCTGTGCGTGCAGTACAAGACAAGCTGTCGCATAGCTATGCATCTTTAGGTGACTTTTTATTTGCCAAATCCAATTTATTTGATGTCGATATGACAGCAGCAAGTTATCAGCAAAGCATCATCGACCTATCGCTCGAAAATGGTAAATTAATTGGAATTTTTAACGACTTAAAAACCGCATTGCTAACCCGCTTAAAGGGAGACCGTGGGCAAAAAGATACCCGTCGCAGTTTGCAATATTATTTTGTTGCACAGGATATTCACGAACGTGCCGACTCTGCGCATATTGACTATCAAAAACTGGCTAAAATCTTTCAGCACAGCGACATTCTGTTCCGTTTCCAACGCATTTTGTCTATTCAAGGCAAAGCCTGTAAAGACTTAAGCGAAAGTATTTTGCATCGTCAGCCGTATCTGCATAACACACGCTTTAAACATGCTTTTGAAAACTTAAAACAGTCTTTGGAAAAACTGCGAAGTGAACAGCAATACGATCAAGTCTGGATCAATGCCCTGTTTGCCTTGTATCAGAACCTAAAATCAATTGATGCACAGTTACGCAACCTTGAAACCGAACGTAATATCAAACTGGATAAAGCCAAATATATCGAACAGCAACTCAAAGATGATGATTTGAAAAACTGGGATGATATAGTCATCCGCATCAAACAGCATTTAACGCCTGAATCGGTGCTGTTTCGTCATGCTATTCGTTTATCCATTGTCTTATTAATTGGCTATGTATTTGTGCAAGTGACCAATATTGAATATGGCTATTGGATTTTACTGACTGCTCTATTCGTGATGCAGCCAAACTTTAACACCACTAAACGGCGTTTACGTTTGCGTATTATTGGAACATTGGCAGGCATTGTGGTCGGCTATGCGATTTTATATTTTGTGCCTTCTGTAGAAGGTCAATTATTGATTCTGATCATTAGCGGCATGCTGTTCTTTGAACTACGCAGTAAACAATATGCACAAGCCACAGCCTTTATGACCATTTTGGCACTCATGAATTTTAACTTGGAAGGTTTGGGTTATGCTGCCGCCATTCCACGTATGCTAGATACTTTAATTGGCTGTGCATTGGCATGGTTTGGCGTGAGCTTTATTTTCCCTGACTGGAAATTCCGCCGCCTGCCCCGTACCATTCGTCGCTCACTGACAGCTCAATGTGACTATTTGGCAGAAGTCATTGAACAATACAAACATGGACGTAACAACGGGTTAAATTATCGTGTGGTGCGTCGTGCAGCGCACAACACCGATGCCGAAGTTGCATCACTTATTTCCACCTTAGCCACCGAGCCTGACTTTGACCCCACACAAAAAGCGCAAGCCTTTGAATTTCTGTGTCTAAATCATACCTTTATTAGCTATATTGCTGCCTTAGGGGCACATCGTGACAAAGTTGAAGATCAGGAAGTCCTGCAATTGCTCGACCAAGCACTTGATAATATTCGGGGTGCATTACTCAACGATGAAATGCCAGATTTAAGTGCGCACAACATGATACAAACCATTCGTCAGCGTTTAAGCCAAAACAAGGAAGAAGATCAAAAATCCTTGATTATTTTGCAGCAATTATCCTTGATGATGAGTATTTTGCAGCAAATGAGCCGCTTAAAACAAAGTTTGAGCCATGAACACGATCAGGACGCAACAGAGCTAGCCTCTTTGTAAAGCTTGTTGCAAGTAGAGTGTGCGACATAACTTTTGCCGCATAAATGATTATTCACCGACCTTAGCATGATTTTGCGACAATATACTCACTGAATTGCTGTAATTAATGCTAAACTTTTTGCAGTTTTAAATTTGTTAGTTTCACTATGACCGCGAAAAATTTATACGCCTATACCTTACAGCCTGTGACCTATGAAGTTTCTGAAGAAGAACAGCGTCATGCGCAATTGGTCATTTGGCGCAGCACCAATAAAATTGGCATGAAAGCATGGATCATTATGGGCGTCATTGTTGCCCTATCTGTTTTAGGCATTCTGCTGTTAAAAAATTATTCTACTATTTTCTGTTGGGTTGCCATTGTCTGTGTGGTGCTTTACTTATTAGTACGCAAATACGGCTTGGAATGGTACGTCAAACGTAAAATGAATGAATTTCCTGTACAAGAAATTAAGGGCATTCGTTTAGGCGTACAACCGCATGGCATCGTCATGCGTCAGCAAATGGGCGCTCAAGAAGGTGTAGGTGCTATTGGCTGGAAAGATGTGTACGAATGGTACAACACCCCTGAATTTATTTTAATGAACTTTAAAGTAAAAGGTCAGCAAGGTGCTTATATTTTACCAAAGCGTATGGATAGCCGAAACTTCTCCTTTAATACTATTCGTAAGCACTTAACTGAATCTGCTGGCGAAGCAAAGCAAATCTAAATATCCTCTACTGAATAGCAAGCCTCTGTCCCCCGTGATGGAGGTTTTTTTTGATTAAAATTAAAACAATAAACGATAATGAGAATAAATATTATTTGCAATACGCATTACACCTGTATTATTCTTCATCACAATTCATTCTCAACACCCACGCCTTATGTTGAAAAAAACATTCTTCCAAATTCACTGGTTCCTTGGTATTACCGCTGGGCTTATTTTGTCACTCATGGGCGTGACAGGTGCAATTTATTCTTATGAACAAGAAATTCTAAAATGGATGAATCCTGAAAGTTATCAGGTACAAGTTGGGCAAACGGCCAAATTGACACCTGCTGAAATTTATGCGCATTTTCAGCAAGTACAACCCGATTATAAAATCAATAGCATTAGCATTGCCAAAGACCCTGCGGCCTCCTCAAGCATTAATATTGCCAAAGAAGGTTCAAAACGTGGGCAAAACATTCTCATTAATCCCTATTCAGCAGAAGAACTTCCAAAAGTTAAAGGACGCGAGTTTTTTCAGTTTATTCAGCAATTACACCGCAATTTAACCGTTGGGCCAGTCGGCAAACAAATCACAGGCGCATGTACGCTTATTCTGATTTTCTTTGTGTTAAGTGGTATTTATTTGCGCTGGCCAAAACGTCATTCATTCAAACAATGGTTCGCAATTAAACCCCAACTTAAAGGGCGCAATTTTATTTGGGACTTACATGCTGTTGTAGGCACATGGGTCATCATTTTTTATCTGATTTTAGCCTGTACTGGACTGTTTTGGTCTTATGATTGGTGGCGTGGTGGCATGTACAAAGTACTGGGGGTGGAACGACCACAGCCTCAGCAACAAGCTCAACCTCGAGCGAATGCCTCGAATCCAACTCAGCTTAATGCAGCATCGAGTACTCCTTCTATAGAGCAGAAATCATCAGAAAATAAAAAACCGAAAAATAATATAGATGCTGCTCAAATCCAACTTGCCTTAAATCAGGCGTGGCATCACTTCCCGCAACAATTAGGACGTGATTATTCCAACATTACCTTCAATGTGCCCAAACAAGCCAATGCGGAAATTGACATCAATTTTGTGGATGCCATTCCTCAGCATGAACGTGCACGCAACACGGCGACCTTTAATTATCAAAATACCAAGATCACTACATTACAGCTCTATGCAGACAAAAAACTTAATGAAAAAATCATGAGCAGCATGTTGCCTGTGCATCGTGGTAGTTTCTTCGGCCCGATTTATCAGTTTATGGTCATGCTGGCTTCATTAATGATGCCATTATTCTTCATTACAGGCTGGATGCTATATCTGAAACGTCGTAAACAAAAACGCTTAACTGTAGCAGCACGTCAATCGCAGCAGCAATTCAGTATTGACCCAAATGCTGAGCAATGGTTAATTGTTTATGCCACGCAAACAGGTGTAGCAGAGCAATTGGCATGGCGCACAGCAACGAGTTTGCAAGAAGCGCATCAACCTGTCACTGTCAAAGCTATTCAAGAATTGCAGACAGCTGACCTCAAAGACAATACCCAAATATTGTTTGTTGCCAGCACCTACGGCACAGGAGATGCACCCGATTTAGCCTCTAACTTTGTGAAAAAAATCATGTCACAAAGCTTAAACCTCTCTCATTTACGTTATGCAGTTTTAGCTCTAGGCTCTAAAGAATATCCTGACAGTTATTGCGATTTTGGTCATCGTCTTGCTGCATGGCTGCAACGCAATCAGGCTCAAGCTTTATTTGACACCATAGAGGTAGACAATGCCAATCCTGCCGATGTACAACGCTGGAATCAAGCGTTAGCACAGGTGACACAGCTTGAATTGCAAAGTATGCAAATTGATAAAACCTTTGATACATGGCGTTTGCAACAACGTGATTTACTCAATCCAGATAGTTTAGGTGCACCTGCATTTAATATTGAACTTGTACCGCAGCACGAAGCGCATTGGGCTGCAGGTGATATTGCCGAAATTCAACCTGGCAATAGCACGGCACGTATTCAATCCTTTTTAGCGCAACATCAACTAGATGCACAAACACTTGTGCCGAAACAGCAGCAAACGCTGCAACAATGGCTTTGGGATAAAGACTTAACTGTTCACATTCAGCCGTTTCAAAGCCTTGAAGATTTATTGGTACAACTGCCTGTACTACCAAGCCGTGAATATTCAATTGCCAGCATCCCAACTCAACAAGTTTTGCGCTTGGTGGTACGCCAACAAGCTGATGCGCAAGGAAAACTTGGCTTAGGCTCGGGGTGGCTGACTCAACATGCAGAATTGGGACAAAACATTGCCCTTCGCATTCGGAATAATCCTAGCTTCCATTTAATTGCAGATAATCGCCCAATTATTTGTATTGGTAACGGTACTGGACTTGCAGGTTTGATGAGCCTATTACACGCACGTACGCGTCTTAATTACAGCCAAAATTGGTTAATTTTTGGTGAGCGCCAACAAGCACATGATTTCTTCTATCAACGTACCATTGAAGCTTGGGTTAATACAGGCATGTTGCAACGACTTGATTTAGCCTTCTCGCGTGATCAAGATGAAAAAATTTATGTTCATCATAAATTACGTGAACACGCTGCTGAACTAAAACAGTGGATTACAAACGGTGCTGTAATTTATGTATGTGGCAGTATTCAGGGCATGGCCAGTGATGTCGATCACGCCTTACAAGATATTTTAGGCGATGACCAACTCGAACAATTACGCCTACAAGGTCGTTATCGTCGCGATGTATATTAACTCGGTATGAGAACCTTAATGTCATTCTACTGAGATCAAAAACACTCAGCCAAACATGATTTGGCTGAGTGACCAATTGGAATAAGATTTAGATATACTGATTTGCACCAATGTATTGAATTGAAGCTTATGCCACCCGCTCTATCAAGCCAAACCCACACTCAACTGAATTGGTTTAAACGTGTGCTGAGTAGCATGGTTGCACTGATTTTAGTGTTCGATGGTCTGTATTTAATCAGTTTAAAGAAAATTCATTTTGGCACAGTACTGCCCGTGGTCATTGGTATAATTTTATTGGGTTATGCCTTATTTTACAGATGGATTCAACGCAAGCTCACACAGCACTCAAATCTAAAAATATACTGGAGATTAGGCTGGGGCGTATTTTGGTTGTGGTGCATCAGCTTATTCTGTTTTTTTGCTTATATTCATTTGGGCACACAATCTCAAACATCTGCTCAACCCAATGCCAAAGTGGTCATCGTATTGGGTAGCGGGATTGAAAATGGACTTCCCTCACCAACATTAGCCAAACGGCTAGACACTGCAGCATCTTACGCACTTCAGCATCCACAAAGTTATTTGATCGTGAGTGGAGGGCCCGCCTTTACAGAGCAACTGACCGAAGCACAAGTCATGTCAAATTATTTACAACAGCATTATGCCATTACTGCATCCAGAATTATTTTAGAAACCAAAAGTACCAGTACGGCACTGAATTTACAGAATAGCCAACCACTACTTCACCACTTAGGTACAGATAAAACTCAACCGATTATAGTGGTCACCAGTGATTTTCACACCCTGCGTGCAGCTGCAATTGCTCAACGGCAGGGTTATACTCAATTCAGCATGCTCAGTGCACCTACACCACTCTATACGCGCTATAACGCATGGTTACGCGAATATTTTGCATATATCAGTGGTTGGTTGCTCAATGAATATTAAAATTCAAGCAATACAGCTTGCTTAATTGATACGAATCGAACGTGGTAATGGAATTTGCATATCTTTAAAAAATTCCGGTTTTTGCATATAAACCTGATACAAATAATTTTTCAAATCCAGTAATAATTTCTCAGGGGCAACCAATACATTCTGCCCTTCTGGACTTAAATTCATAGAAATATTGGTGCTTTCTTGACGTAAAAAAGGAATCACTTTTTCAATAAAATCTTTTAGTGAAATTTCTTGTACTTGATAGTTGGCCCAATTGTCTTTGATTAGCAATTTAGCCAAACTTTTATTTTGCCAAATTGCAAAAGCACGCTGGCCTGTGGGTGTTGCACACAATGCCCAACCATCTTCATATAAAGCAAACACATGCCCCTGAGACACCATCGTCTCAATAAATTGCTTATAAATATCTTGCGCGTTATAAGTTTGCGTTACTTGCTTAGACGCCGCTTTACGTTGATAAGGATTTCGCATAAGTCACGGATATTAATATTATTATAGATAAAAAATTCTAGGCGAATTTATAGCAATACGCAAGAAATATAAGATAAAGAAGGAGAAGAATATATGGTGGGCGCTGACGGGATCGAACCGCCGACATTCTGCTTGTAAGGCAGACGCTCTACCAACTGAGCTAAGCGCCCT
>NZ_JAAZQW010000006.1:0-33921 GCF_012371415.1 Acinetobacter sp. A3 | reverse complement strand
TGGTGGGCGCTGACGGGATCGAACCGCCGACATTCTGCTTGTAAGGCAGACGCTCTACCAACTGAGCTAAGCGCCCTTAACGTCTTCATCGTTTGTGAGGTGCATTATAGAGAATCTTTACCGACTGTCAAACGCTTTTCGGCTTGTTTTCAGTTTTTTGTGACTGAGTGATTAAAAAATAGGTGATCCGCTATAAAAACAAACAAATTCTGTAAGTTATTTTAGTTTTCAAGCAAAATTAATGGGCTTTTCAATTTGTTAGCACTTGCTTAGCCTACACATTCGTTTACGCATTTGGCTAGAGTTTTATAGTTCACTATAACTACCCTTTTCATGCAAAACTTGCAGATCAACCATTCAAATCAAGTTTCTGTTCAGAAATATAAACCAATGCTTTTTCAGGAATTAAGTCAAATAATTCCAAAATATCTTGATTACGCATACGAATACAGCCATGTGAAGCAGGAATGCCCATCGGCTCTGTATCTGGCGTGCCATGTAAATAGATATAACGTTGAAAAGTATCGCAGCCCTCGCCCTGATTAAATCCTTGCTCTAAACCGCTAAGCCATAAAATACGGGTTAAAATCCAGTCCCGCTCAGGAAATTGCTCTGCTAAATCTAAATTGTAAATTTCACCTGTTGGTTGACGGGCAATAAAAACTGCATTTTCTGGCTCATTTTCCCCAAACTTTAAAGCCACCTCGTGCCATCCGCGCGGGGTCTTACCACTATTTTCAGCTTCACCGATGCCATTAACACCGCTGGAAATAACATAAAATTTACGATGCTTAGGCAAATATAAAGTTTGCTCTGCCAAATCAATCAAAATATCAGCTTGGGCGTATGAATATGACATTGCTTCATCCTATTATTATTCTTTAAATGGTGGCTCAGGTTCAGGACGCAACCACAACCAAACGCCAACTACAAACATGGTGGTATTGGTAAAAATTTTGACTGCAACCGGTGCTGTGGTAAACAACATAATGATCGCACTAATACTCATCATAGTAGTTGCAAACCATTTGGCTTTACGTGGCACTGTCCCATTAGCGCGCCAGTCTCTTAAGGTACTGCCATATTTAGGATGATTCAGTAACCAGTCATCCATCTGTGGCCACCCGCGTGAAGCGGCCCATGCTGCAAGTATCAGGAAAACTGTGGTGGGCATGCCTGGCAGCAATGCACCAATAAAGCCAAGGATGACAAAGATCACCACCAAACTTCGCCAAAACAAGCTTTGCATACCACTGTCCCAAACTACGAATTGCGGTAGTATAAAGCGTTTTTTCATTTTCCGTGGTAATTCTGCATTTTTCGCATGGATTCGTACATGATTGAGTTGCAACCTCCTACGCTTGCGCCCGAAGTCTGGTTAAATTATCGTACTGCTGCAGTACGACAATTGGCATTTGCTTTGGCAAGCCCCAATATTTTGTCTAGTTTGCCGCCAGAATTACAAATTCAACATGCCTTTACACTGCATGCAGATATTTTTTGGCAACAGCATTATCTCAATTACCAACAGCGTTTGGCTTATTTAGATTTACATCCCGAAGCCTTGCATAATTTTCTAAATCAACTCAAAAGTACCCGCTTGGGTTTACGTTTTGAAATGCTGATGTGGTTTTGGTTGCTCGATCGTAACTACCATCCCTTCGAATTACTCGGACACAGTATTCAAATTATTGATGGGGCAAAAACCGTCGGTGAGCTGGACTTTTTACTGCACAATCAAGACACCCAGCAAGTTGAACATTGGGAAGTTGCTTTAAAATATTACTTGGCTGAAGCAGATTTTTCATTGCCACATTGGTATGGCTTAAACCGTTCCGACACTTTGGCACGCAAACTCAATCATTTCAGTCAAAAACAATTCCAGTTTGAGCAGGCTTTAAATTTTCCCATCCAGCAGCGTTTTGCAGTCCTGAAAGGTCAGTTGTATTTCCCACATTTATATAGCCAAAATACTGTAGACCGCATGCCACACTGGGTTAACCGTGCACGTCGGTTAGGCACTTGGGGCAACCATATTCCAGAAAAAACGGCTGACTTTTATCGTTTACAACGACACGAATGGATTTGCCCAAATGCGCAAGCCAGTAGTTTAACCAACCAATGGTGGACTGATGGCTTATATTTCCAAGCCACAACTTCTGAATTTTATATGTATAGAGCAGCTTCTTATCTCAGCTATCCGCCCTTACACGTTGAATAACAGTTTCAACATTTCATTACGCAACCACCATGAAAGTTACCTATTTATTTTTTTGTTTATTTATTAATCTAAAAACACAGGACAAAATGTTTCTTGCTTTAAAATACTGGAGATAATCATGAAAAAAATTTTAGCAACCTCACTACTTATGATGTTTGTTTTAACTGGTTGTAACACCATTAAAGGCGTGGGTGAAGATGTTTCATCTGCTGGTAATGCAGTCAGCAATACCGCTGAAAAAACTCAGCAAGAAATCCGTCAATAATTCTGGGTTTCTTGGTGAAAACTTTCACCTGAAACATCAGAAATTCAAAAGACCTTGTGCTCAAACAAGGTTTTTTTACACTAAAATTTCACTTTTTTAGCATTATTCCCCTATTATTAGTACTCATTATTGATAAACGTCTGAAACGCGCATGACCTCTACTGCTACTCTCGATTTAAGCCTGCAACTTTTACGTCAACCCTCGGTCACACCTGTCGATCACAACTGTCAAAACATGATGGCAGCGCGCTTAGAAAAAATTGGTTTCAACATAGAATCTATGCGTTTTGATGATGTCGATAACTTGTGGGCACGTAAAGGCACAGCATCACCTGTTTTTTGTTTTGCAGGTCATACCGATGTTGTCCCTACTGGCAGTTTGGATGCTTGGAATTCTGATCCATTTGCACCAGAAATTCGTGATGGCAAATTGTATGGTCGTGGCAGCGCCGATATGAAAACTGCTTTGGCTGCCATGGTAGTTGCTTCAGAACGCTTTGTTGCCAAGCATCCTAATCACAAAGGTTCAATTGCCTTTCTCATCACTTCAGATGAAGAAGGTCCATCTATTAACGGTACAGTGAAAGTGGTAGAAACCTTAGAAGCACGCAATGAAAAAATAACTTGGTGCTTGGTGGGTGAACCTTCTAGTACAAATCAGTTGGGCGATATTGTTAAAAATGGACGTCGTGGTTCACTCAATGGCGTATTGACCGTCAAAGGTAAACAAGGTCATGTGGCTTATCCACATTTAGCGATCAACCCAATCCATACTGCTTCTAAAGCAATTTCTGAGTTATGCGAAACTGTGTGGGATCATGGCAATGAATACTTCCCTGCAACCTCGTTTCAGATTTCAAATATTCAAGCAGGTACAGGTGCAACCAATGTAGTACCAGGCAACATGACTGTCACTTTTAATTTCCGTTACTCAACTGAAGTCACCGCAGATGAATTAAAAGCGCGTGTATTAGAAATTTTAGATCGACATCAAGTTGATTATGAGATTGATTGGACACTATCAGGCTTACCTTTTTTAACACCTGTAGGTGAACTTGTGAATGCGGCACGTCAGGCTATTCGCAATGTGACAGGTATTGAAACTGAATTATCCACCAGTGGTGGTACATCAGATGGCCGTTTTATTGCACCCACAGGCGCACAAGTACTTGAACTTGGGGTATTAAACGCAACCATCCACCAAATTAATGAGCATGTAAATGTAGCCGATTTAGAACCATTGGCGGAAATTTACGAGCAAATTTTAGAAGGTTTATTGACTTAAAATCAGAAAATTCAACACTAACAATAGAAAAGGAACTCAATTTGAGTTCCTTTTCTATTGGCTAAACAATGGTTATTCAGCTATCAGATTTTCTTGAATGTATTGCAAGTTTGGTACATGAAAGACTTGATCTGCCATACGCACATATTGGAATACGCTAGGATCATCGGCTTGTTGATCATCATCAACCACTTCAGAAATACGCAAACGAATGGTTTGCGGCATTTCATTGCACATCAATGCAAAGCGCTGCTCCATTTCATCACCTTCAATTACCAAGGCTACACCCATTTTTTTCTCAGGGTCATTCACTGCATAGACAGGTAATTGTGAATCGTGCCATTCCACAGTTTTAACCTGTGTGGCATTGTCCAGTGCCGATAAAACAATGTTTTGTGGCAGCAGCATGGGTTGCTTGGCATGACATTCAACAATATAGGCATCAATAAAACCCGTAGATACGGTAATTAAGTGTTGCAACTCTTGTTGACTGATTTGGCCGAGTAAATTTGGACTATTGCTCTGACTCATGGCTTACCCCCGACTCGCTGCTAATAATTGTTCAATATTGGCAAGCAATTCTGCCTCTTGGAACGGTTTACCCATATAGTGGGTAACACCTAAACTGAACGCACGCTCACGGTGTTTTTCACCTGTACGCGAGGTAATCATAATAATTGGCAAGTTGCTGTGAATATCGTGGTGACGTACCAAGTTAGTCACTTCAAAACCATCCATTCGTGGCATTTCAATATCTAGCAGCATCAGGTCTGGTTTAACATTTTCCAGCTGCTCCATGGCATCAATACCATCTTTCGCTGTGACAATATCATAACCTTGACGCTCAAGCAGACGTGACGTTACCTTACGTACAGTTACCGAGTCATCCACAATCATAATCAAGCGGCGTGCATCACGACGTTGAGTATCACGCTGATCGCTAGCTTGCTTGGTACGTTGCGTTGCAAGAATCTGACGGGCAATATTTTGACCATCTAAAATCAGACAAACCTGACCATCACCTAAAATAGTTGCGCCCGCAATTGCACCAATGCTTGAGAACTGCTGACCAATTGGTTTCACAACAATCTGACCACGAGAACCAATTAACTGATCAACCAATAAGGCAATGGTTTGCCCTGTACTGCCTTTAATTAACAGCACCGGTAATGAGTGACCAACGTGATTTAAACGCGGTAAAGGCTGATTGCCGACAAACTCAGACAAGTAACGTAACTTGTAGCTTTGGTTGTCAATTTGGAAGAGGTCTTCATTGCTGTTGAAGTATGTTTCCAAAGTGCTTGGTGCAATACGCACAATACGATCAATTTGCGCCAATGGTACTGCAAATTGTTGATCACCAACTTTTACCATCAAGGCATCAGATACCGCAACCGTGGTCGGTACACGAATACTAAAGGTTGTGCCCTGACCCAAAGTTGAATCTACAGAAACGTGACCACCGAGCGCTTTAATTTCGCTTTGCACTACGTCCAAGCCAACCCCACGACCTGAAATTTGTGTCACCGCCTGTGCAGTGGTGAAACCAGGGTGGAAAATTAACTGTAGAATTTCATTTTTATCGAGGTCTTGATCTGCCTTAATTAAACCCAAGCTCAAAGCTTTTTGTTTAATTTTCGCATCATCAATACCTTTACCATCATCCACAAACGTCACCACAACATCTGTGCCTTGACGGCTAATGTTAAGTTCAATTTTTCCGACTTCAGGTTTATTGGCCGCTGCACGTTGTGCAGGGTCTTCTATACCATGGTCTACCGCATTACGTAGCATGTGCTCAAATGGAGTCACCAAACGTTCAAGAATGGTACGGTCCAACTCACCTTCGGTATTGTGTACCACCAATTCTGTTGGACGGTTCAAGGTAGATGAAGTCTGACGCACAATACGTTGTAAACGTGGTAACAAGCGTGAGAATGGTACCAAACGAGTACGCATCAAGCTTTCTTGAATTTCGGCCTGAATACGTGATTGTTGTAAAAGCAAACCTTCAGCATCACGGATTTTTTCAGCCAATGTGCTCTTAAAGTCCACCAAGTCCGATGCAGATTCCGCAAGAGATTTAGACAATTGATTCAATGAGGAATATTGGTCCATCTCTAATGGGTCAAAGTCTGCATAACGTGAGTTTTCAGAACCGTGTTTGGCAATAATCTGTGATTCCAACTCGCCTTCCATTCGGCGTAACTGATCTGCCAGACGTTTGATCGCCAATTCCATTTCATTCAGCGTACCGCCAAGCTGTCCAAGCTCCATTTCAATACGTGAACGGTTAATCGAGTTCTCACCAGACAAGTCGATCATCTTCTCTACCAAATCGGCAGAGATACGAATCATCTCATTGCTATTGTCTAGTGTGGCTGTTTCACTCCACTCGCCTGACATCGCAGGTGGCTCGGTGCCATCACCTTGTACAAACTCATAACTACGACTTGGTGATAACAAGTCTGTATGCGTTAAACGCTCAGGCAATTGCGCAGAAACATCCACAAATTGCATAGCGGCCAAGCTCGATTTCAGACTTTCATAATTGCTGTAATCGGCTTTAAAGATAGCATCACGCAACCAAGCCAACGTGGTTTGTAAAAGTGCATCGTAAACATTCGAGTTAAACTGATGTACAGCAAACTGTTCAAAGGTACTTTCAAGCTGGTAGGCGATTTGAGCAACTGGCTCAATTTCAGCCATACGTGCGCCACCTTTTAAGCTGTGTGCAGCACGTTGTAACTGTAGCAAAATACTACGGTCACTACGTTGCTCAAACCAATGTTTCAAGCGCTGATCCGCAGAATCTAAAATTTCTTCAGCTTCTTCACGGAAGGTTTCTTCTACTATAGAAAGCAGTTGTTCGTCTTCAGACTCAACCGTGGTTTCAGGTGCTACAGTTTCAGTGATTGGCTCAAATACGGCTGCAGGGGCATCTTCAAGTTCAACTGAAACATCATCTGCCAATACTTCTTCTGCAGACTGCATCTCGGCTTCTGCTTCAGTTTCGGCTTCTGTTTCAACTTGCACTGGCTGCTCTTGTTGCATTGAAGGTTGAACAGCGGTATTCGTTTCAATTGATTTACCTTGTGACAAGCTAACAATGTCAGCCAAAATCGCAATGGATTCTGGCGCTGCATAGTCCACACCTTCTTCACGAATGGTTTGAATACGGTCTGCAATGTCGTCTTGTACTAAACGAATAATTTGAATCAACGCAGGTGAAACAACAATTTGGTTGTTGATAATGCGCTCATAAATTGATTCAAGGTTATGCGCAATTAAACCAATATGCGTTGCAGCAATCATATTCGCACCACCTTTTAAAGTGTGCAAATAACGCATCAGGTTGTTTAAGGCTGATGTATCACTGGCGTCTTTAGACCACGTGTTTACATCTTCATCCATTCCCACCAAAAGTTCTTCGGCTTCTTCAAGGAAGATGTCTTGTAAATCTGGATCAAAATCCTTGTTGGCATCTGCTGCGTGGATATTTTGGCGGTCAGCGGCAATACGTTGTGACAATTGCGCCAAGTTTACCGCACCAGAACTTTCTACAGTTGCAACCTCTGATGAAGTCTCAACATTTTCCACTTCAGCAAGGGCAGTTTCAATGACTTGATCAGCTTCTTCAATCACACTTTCAGATTTTTCAAACGCTATATCTTCAATATCTTGCTGTACAAATGCAGTTAAGTCATTCAGCGTTTTCTGAATATCTTCAGTGACCGTGACACGCTGACCAGCTGCCAAAGTATCGAATAAGTGGATAAATTCTTGATGTGCCTGTGCAAATAGCTCGTAAGCATATTCTGAGTTTAACAACACGGGTTGAGCTAAAACACGGTCATACGCTGCTTTCAGCTCTTGAGTAAATTGATGAATACCAATCGATGCACGGTTATCGGTATGATCCACCAACAATTGTGCCTGCGCACTCAATTCTTGCAAATAGTCTGGATATTGTGCTTGTGCCAATTTATCAAATTCAAACTCAGCATCAAGTAAACGGTCAATATTCAGTTCAATTAATTTAGAGACCAAACCTTGAGGATTGGCTAATTCATCAGTGTCGCTGCTGCTAAAGCCGTAGTTATCCCACGCTTTATTAAAGGTGTCATAAATGACATCTAAACCATCACAACGTCCTTGACGCAGAATATGCAAATAATCACGTACAAATTCTGCATATTGCACTAACAATGCTGTTTCTTTAGAGGTTGATTCAATTTCATCTTGCACAAAGGCTTTGAACAAGTTTTCAACTTTAGAGCTTGCTTCAAACACCTGCTCAATTTGAGCCATAGATGAACTGCCACGCAAAGTATGCAAGGCGCGAATCAGACCATTGTAATCTTGAGATTTAATTTGTTCTTGTGCCAAGAATTGATCAATAGTGGCCAAATGCTCTTCGGCTTCTTCAATAAATATAGACAGAGTTTCAGCCAATAGACTTTCATCTGTAGTCGTGTCTTGCGCAACTGCTGCGTGTTCAACATCTGCAGGCAGTTCTGCTGATTCTAATTCTTCTGTCGCCGCTACTGTTGCAGCCATTTCAGGCTCAACCGCATCACTCAGCTCAAGACCTGTTGGTATATCTTGTGCTGTTAATTGATCGGCTAAAACAAGTAATTCTTCTAAGGCTGGTTCAGGACTTTGGTTTTGCTGTAATTGTTGTCCTAAAAGTACCAATGGGCGTAAATCAATATCAATGACACCCACATTTTTGAAGATTGGATACAGTTTGTATTGATAAATATGGAAAACAGTTTTTGCAAATTTTTGAATATCAGTATTGAGGGTAACAGCACCCGAAAGCACACGGTTTAAAGTATCTTCTACCGTCCATGCCAGTTCGCCCGCTGACTTCGCACCGACCATGCGACCCGAGCCTTTTAAAGTGTGAAAGTGACGACGAATGGTCACTAAAGTTTCTTGGTCTGTCGGATTTTCGAACCAAGTTACAAATAATGGATTTAATTCTTCGAAGATTTCTTCAATTTCTTCAACAAAAATTTCAAGAATTTCCGCATCTTGATCAAGATAACTATCTTCAGGAAGCGTCGTTGTTTCAACTAAATTTTTTAATATTTCTTTCATAGCTAAGGCTTCTTACGTTTTCAGCACCGAAAGGTACTTCAACTTAATTGTAACCATCCTGAATGCCCCTAACTCAAAAGTTAAGTTCATCTTTTCGATGCTTTATCTCTGAATGATGGTGTACCTCTACCGAAGTATAGGTACACCCTTCCCCAAGCTGGAATTCCGCTTATTCAGGTAGTTTAAAGTCAGTTACAGATTCACGTAATGATTCTGCCATGTTGGCCAACTCAGATACCGAACGTGCTGTATCAAAGGTTGCCGTTGTGGTTTGCGAGGTAATTTCTTGTACAACGTTCATCGTAGTTGCAATGTGACCTGCAGACGCAGACTGTAGTTTTGCAGCATCCGAAATGTTAGAAATCAATTTCGCAAGGTTGCTCGATACCGTTTGAATCTCATCGAGTGCAACACCCGCATCCTTAGATAAGTTCGCACCACGTACAACCTCAGAAGTCGTTTGTTCCATCGAAATTACGGCTTCGTTGGTATCGGTCTGAATCGTTTTAACCAGTGTTTCAATCTGTTTGGTTGCAGATGCTGAACGTTCTGCTAGACGCTGTACCTCATCCGCAACGACCGCGAAACCACGACCTGCTTCACCCGCCATAGACGCCTGAATTGCTGCGTTCAATGCCAAGATGTTGGTTTGGTCGGCAATATCGTTAATCAAGGCAACGATGTTACCAATCTCTTGTGAAGATTCACCCAAACGCTTAATACGCTTAGAGGTTTCTTGAATCTGCTCACGAATGATATCCATACCTTCAATTGAACGGTTTACAACGTCCGCACCATTCGATGCGATATGTACCGAACGTTCTGCTACCGCAGCGGATTCTTCCGCGTTGGCAGATACTTGGTCAATCGACATTGCCATTTCGTTAATCGCCGCAGATGCACCTGCAATTTCTTGCGCCTGATGTTCAGAAGCTTCTGCTAACTGGTTGGTAATGTTCTGCGTAGTTGCCGTATATTGTGCAACTTCGTGTGATGTTTCATGAATACGCGATACAAGGTCACGTAATTGGTCAATCGCGAAGTTAATCGAGTCAGCAATTGCGCCTGTAAAGTCTTCCGATACCGTTGCGTATGAACGTAAGTCACCATCTGCAAGGTCGGCGATCTCATCGAGTAGACGTAAAATCGCGTTTTGGTTACGGTCATATTCATCTTGTAGACGAACCACACGAGTTTTATCGGCTTCACCACGTAAGCCAAGTAATTTGAATACACAGAACAAGAATGCAAGTAAGGCTGCAATTAAGCCAATTGCTGGAATTGCAATAGACCAACCTGAACTGCCAGACAATTTATTTAAATTACTTAAAAGTTTATCAGACTGGTCAAAAATAGAAGATGAAGCCTGACGTACTTTTACAATTTGAGTAGAGTTACTTAAAACGGTTGCAGCAGCAGATTTCAATACATCTTCATATTCTGCTTGAATACCTGTTAATGACTCACGTAAGTCTTCTTGTGCAATACGTTGTACACCCAGCTCTGCACTACCATTTAACTGTGCAGCCAAATACGCACCGAAAGTTTCAGTATCGGCACTGAAGTCATCCGCAGATTCACGTGAACTATCTGTACCTGTTAACACAGAGCTAATTGAACGCAAGATACGTTCTGCAATGAATACCTGGTTTTTTGCAATTACAACCTGGCTACTTGGCATATCTTGACGTGCCATTTGGTCAACCATCAAGTTATATTCAGCCTGAATACCTGGAATGGTTTCACTGATTGCAATGTTAGTGTCATAAAGTTGGTTAATGATTTTTTGTTGCGAAGCAATCAAATCAATATTTTCAGAAACCGATTTCCACTGTGTTTCAACTTCACGCAACGTGTCTGTACTAGCATGAATGTCTTTAACCGTTTCTAAGTTTTCTGCAAAAGATTTTTGCGAATCAGTCAAATTTTTGATTGATTCAGGCGTACCTGATGCAGTTGCTTCAGTCGCTTGACGTGAAATGGTTTGTGACAATAGACGTAAATCACCCAAACTACGGGTAAAATCGTTATTACGCGGCACACTATAAAAAAGGTATAGCAACAGGAAAAGCGATAAGATGATACAAAAAGCTGCGCCTAAAATAAGTGGCTTAGATTTTTCTGTTTCACCAAATACACTCGCAAACTCATCAGTTCGCGTTTGTAATTTTGCCACAAAACCTGGCCCACTTGCTTTACGAACAGTTTCTTCGCCTGAATTTTTCTTTTTAAGTTTAAAGCCCATGCAGCTTCTCCCCGATTGACGCCTTCATTTTTTAGGTGCGCGACAGTTAATTTATAAATTTTATAGATGCGTTCATGTATTTTGGGTTTTGCAATAAACGACTAAATAAGAAAACATGCCATTGTTGGTTATGCTGGTGAAAATAGCCCTGACAATATTCTTGTAAATTACTTTCTAAATCATTGTGTTTAGAGAAGAAACTTTTCTTATTAAAGTGCTGTATACCCAAAACTTGATCTACAACCAAACCGACATAATGGTCATTATGACTAATACACATTACTTTTTGAGTAGGTGAATATTGGCTGCTTTGCCCAGAAACATAATGTGCCAAATCTGAAACTGAGAGCAATCTACCCCGAATATTGGCCAAACCGACCACCCAAGGTTGGGTGTTCGGAACTGGTGTGTATTTCGGTGGGTAAATAACCTCAGAAACCTCTCCCAATGGAGCAACAAAATATTGCCCCATCATCTCAAAAGCAATGCCTGACCAGCGGTTTACCTCATTTTCGGTACTAACGTAGTTTTTGTTACCACGTTTAGATAACCGAAGTAATTCAATAAAACCATTTGCAGCCATAGCTTATCCTGCATTTAGATGTTGATTAATCACATCAATTAATTGTTTTTCGTCAACAGGTTTGGTTAAGTAATCGCTTGCACCTTGGCGTTTCCCCCAAACACGATCGGTTGCCTGATCTTTGGTACTCACAATTACAATTGGAATGTGTTTAGTGGTATCACCACGCGAAATTTGACGTGTTGCCTGAAAGCCATTCACGCCTGGCATAACCACATCCATTAATACTAAATCTGGTAATTCAGCTTGCGCCATGGTCACGCCATCTGCACCATTCGCTGCTTCAATGACTTCAAAACCATGCTTGGTCAAGATTTCTCTGAAGCGGAATGTTTCTGTAGGTGAATCATCTACAATAAGAATACGAGCCATTATTTTCCCCAATAAATCTAACTAACTAATAATTATGCTGTCACGTGGTTACGAATGGCGTTTAATAATTCATCTTTACTAAATGGTTTAGTCAGATACTCATCAGAACCTACTACACGTCCTTTGGCTTGGTCAAATAAACCATCTTTACTTGATAGCATAATGACAGGAATGTTTTGGTAGTTTTGCGAGTTTTTAATTAAGGCACACGTTTGGTAACCATCTAGGCGTGGCATCATAATATCTACGAATACGATATCTGGATTTGATTCGGCAATTTTGGATAAAGCTTCAAATCCATCAACTGCGGTAACCACTTCACAACCTTCACGCTGTAGAAGTGTTTCAGCTGTACGGCGAATGGTTTTTGAATCATCAATCACCATGACTTTTAGATTTTGGAATTTATCGTCCATTCAATGACCCTTCCCATTTTGTTTGTACAAGCAACTGAGTAGAAATTTTTACACATTGATCGTATTTTTAACATATCTTTACTTGTAGTTTCAACGAACATATTTAGCTTGAAGCTACACTTTTACACCATTATCACCAAATCACTCACACTTTCTGGTGACCATCGATATTTTTTTATCGGTTGTGTTTTTTTAATTTCTAATTTTGATCTAATATAACACTATATATTACGTTTAATTTAAGTAATTTAGTCAACTTTCATTTGGGGGACAACGTGAGCACTTATTTTGCACAATTACTCGCCGTCAAATTAAAACAAAACAAAAAGTCGTTCAAAATGGCGATGCTAGCGTTGCTTCTGTTTCCCTCTGCTCAATTGATGGCTGAAACTCAAAATAAAGCAGTATGGTATCGTTATTATGATCAAAAAGGCGTAGCCAATATTAGCAGCAATGTGACCCCAAATCATATCCGCTATGGCTATGAGGCTTTGGATCGGAACATGCAAGTGATTCAGCGTGCTCGTCCCTATAATACTGAAACCGATATTAAAAAAGCACCACAACGTGCTGCTCAAGCACGTCAGAGTGAGTCGGACCAGCGTCTAAAAAAAGCCTATACCAACAGTCAAACTGCCACCATTAAGAGAAATAACACTTTAGCGCACATTAAAAAGCAAATTAGCTTTCAACAAGAACAACTCAAGCAACTCCAAACTGACCGTATTAGTTTTAAACGTCAGGAAATGGAGTATTTACGTAAAGTTAAGCCTGTACCACCACAACTGAAAACCAATTTAGACAATAACTTAAAAAATATTGAATTAAAAAAAGATATGATTCAATCTTTACAAACAAGCTATCGAAATACCCAAGCAGAATACGACAGAATTATTCAACGCCTCAGAGCCCTAGAATAGGGCTGGCTTTTTTTGCGTTGTCATTTTGACATTAAAATAAGGACAAATATGCATGCACATTGCACAGCGTATCGCATTCATTTTTAATCAACAACCTTTGCCACTTCTTCGGATCAGTACACTTGGGTTATGTGTATTTCTTTCTGCCTGCCAAAAAAATGAAACAGAAAATGTTGCTCCCACACCAGAAAAAATAGAATTAATTCAACAAGATTTAGTTACCATCCAGCAAGGCAGTGCCATCGAAAAAACTGCCTTTACAGGCACCGTGCGTGCGGTCAATCAAAGTAGTATTCAATCGCAAGTCAGCGCCACTGCCACATCCGTGAATGTGAAAGTGGGTGATGCAGTGCAACGTGGGCAAACCTTGGTTCGTCTGAACAATCAAGACAATGCTGCACGCTTGGCGCAAACACGCGCCAATTTGGCCGCAACCCAAGCTCAAGCCAACCAAGCTCGGAATATGATGCAGCGAAAAAAACGCCTGCTCGATCAAGGTTTTATTTCACAGGTTGAATATGAACAAAGTCAGTTGGACTATCGTGCGCAAATTGAAAATGTGCGGGTACAACAAGCCAATGTAGATATTGCACTCAAAGCCGATCAAGACGGCACGATTACAAGCCCTATACGTGGCGTTATTACTCAGCGTCAAGTAGAACCAGGGCAAACTGTTGCTGTAGGACAGACTTTATTTGAAGTGGTCGATCCTTCACGCTTAGAAATTCAAGCCAAATTACCAAGTGACTTACAGGCAGCCCTGAAAGTGGGACAAAAAATTGAATATCAATTGCAAGGTCACAACAACACACTCAATGCCCAGATTAGTCGTGTTTCTCCTGTTGCAGATTTAGCCAGTCGTCAAATTGAGTTTTTTGCCACTCCATTAGAAGCCCTCCCCTCACTTAGTATTGGTGCTTTTGTAGATGGTCATATTTTGGCAAGCAATCAAATTTCAGGGCAAATTATTCCACTTAACACCATCCACAATATAGAAAACAAGCCTTATGTATGGGTTATTCGTGATCAAAAAATTGCACGTATAGACGTTACTGTTTTAGAACAACGCTATAGCGACAATACCGCTGTGATTCAAGGCTTACAACCCAATGACTTGGTCAGTCGTGTTAGCTTTCAGCCTGATCAAATTCAGCAACCTGTAATCATTCAAAAACAGCCGCAATAGTACGCAAATATTGTATTGAATCTGTCCAATAAATAAAAAATCAGGATCGTTGTTATGTGGTTTACCCGAGTTAGTGTCAAGTACCCTGTTTTTACCATCATGATGATGTTCTGTCTGATGGTGCTTGGCTTGGCCTCATGGCAACGTATGGGTGTAGAAGAATTTCCTGATGTCGACTTCCCTTTTGTGGTGGTTTATACCAGCTATCCGGGCGCCTCACCTGAAACAGTCGAGTCTGAAATTACCAAGAAAATGGAAGATCAGATCAATACCATTTCTGGACTAAAACAACTGGTTTCACAATCTAGTGAAGGACTGTCTACCATCATTGCCGAATTCAATTTGGATGTTCCTTCAGCAGTCGCGGCACAAGATGTACGTGATAAAATTTCTTCAGTCAGTGCAGAGTTTCGTGATGAAATTCAAGACCCTGTGGTAGAGCGATACGATCCAACAGCCAATGCGGTCATGTCGATTGTATTTGAATCATCACAAATGTCTCTGCGGGATTTGAGCTCCTATTTAGATCAACAAATTGTGCCACAACTGCGCACCGTATCAGGCGTGGGCACTGTCAATTTACTGGGTGATGCACAACGACAAATTCGGATTGAAGTTGATCCACAAAAATTAATGAGTTTTGGCATAGGAGTTGATCAGGTCATCAATACCCTTAAAGCTGAAAATATTGAGGTTCCTGGCGGCACGCTCAAGCAGGCCAACAGTGAGTTGGTGGTCGAAATCCAATCCAAAGTTATCCACCCATTGGCTTTTGGCGATTTGATTATTGCCAATAAAAATGGCGCACCGATCTTTTTAAAACAAGTGGCGACCATTCAAGACAGCCAAGCCGAGTTGGAAACCAGTGCATTTTTAAATGGACAAACTGCCGTTGCAGTCGACATTTTACGCAGCTCCGACTCCAACGTCATTGAGGTGGTGGATAACACCTACAAAACTCTGGATCGCATTCAAGAGCAACTCCCTGCGGACATTACCGCGAAAGTCGTGGTGGATTCCTCTAAAGGCATTCGTGGCAGTATTCGTGATGTCGCGCGTACGATTATTGAAGGTGCCATACTTGCAGTCCTAATTGTACTGCTGTTTCTAGGTTCATTTCGTTCTACAGCCATTACAGGGCTGACCTTACCCATTGCCCTACTGGGTACACTAACCTTTATTTGGGCATTTGGTTTTACCATCAACATGATGACCTTGCTGGCGCTCTCGCTCAGTATTGGCTTATTAATTGATGATGCAATTGTGGTGCGTGAGAATATTGTACGTCACGCCGATATGGGTAAAGATCATGTTATTGCAGCTTTAGATGGCACCAAAGAAATTGGCTTAGCGGTTCTCGCTACAACCTTGACCATTGTTGCGGTATTTTTGCCCGTTGCATTTATGGGCGGCATTATTGGGCGTTTCTTTTATCAGTTTGGTGTGACTGTAAGTACCGCTGTACTGATTTCTATGTTTGTCAGTTTTACCCTAGACCCAATGCTATCTGCACATTGGGCAGAAAAAACCAATCCAAATAAAAAACCAGGTCGTATAAAACGCTTCCTCAATTGGATTTCCCACAAGCTGGATAACTTAAGCACGCATTACGAGAAATTATTAAAACTGGCACTACGTTTTCGGGTCATCACCCTCTTGATTGCTGTAAGCTCTTTGTTCGGCGCGCTGGGATTATCCAAACTGATTGGAACTGAGTTTGTTCCCGTTCCAGATAAAGGTGAAATTCGGATTAAATTTGAAACCCCTGTAGATGCCTCTTTGGAATATTCACAAGCCAAACTACAACAAGTGGATTACATTATCCGTCAACACCCCGAAGTTCGTACAACTTATGGCGTTATTAATAGCGTAACGGATCGGGGTAAAAACCATGCTAGTTTACGTGTTACCGTTAGCCCGCGTAATGAACGCCAACAAAGCCTGACTGATCTCAACAATGAATTCCGTCAGCGTTTGCAAAGTGTTGCAGGCATTAGTATTACCTCGGTGGCTTCTGCGGACGAAACAGTATCTGGTGGTCAAAAGCCCGTGATGATTTCCATTAAAGGCCCAGATTTAGCCGAACTACAAAAAATTTCTGACCGCTTTATGTCCGAAATTGCACAGGTAGAGGGGATTGTCGATTTAGAAAGTTCACTGAAAGCGCCTAAACCTACGCTTGGTGTGCATATAAATCGTGTCTTAGCCAGTGATTTAGGATTATCAGTCAATCAAATTGCCAATATTATCCGACCACTCATCGCTGGGGATAATGTTACGACATGGCAAGATGAACGTGGTGAAACCTATGATGTGAACGTGCGCCTAACCGAAAACCAACGCAGTCTGCCAAGTGATGTACAAAGCATGTATTTGACTTCACAAAAAACTGATTCCAATGGACAAAGCATTCTAGTGCCTTTGGCGAGTGTTGCGAGCTTTGAAGAAAGCCTCGGTGCAGCACAAATTAACCGAAGAGATTTAGCTCGTGAAGTTTTGGTAGAAGCGAACACCGCAGGTCGACCTGCAGGTGACATTGGTGCCGACATACAAAAAATTCAGGATAATTTTAAGCTCCCTGCGGGCTATAGTTTTGACACCCAAGGTTCCAATGCCGATATGGCCGAATCTGCGGGTTATGCACTCACAGCAATTACACTCTCCATCGTATTTATTTATATTGTTTTAGGCTCGCAATTTAACAGCTTTATTCACCCCGCAGCAATTATGGCTTCTTTGCCGTTGTCGCTGATTGGTGTGTTCTTGGCGCTGTTTATTTTTAATTCCACCATGAACCTATTTTCTATTATTGGCATTATTATGCTGATGGGACTGGTGACCAAAAATGCGATTCTACTGATTGATTTTATAAAGAAAGCCATGGATCAAGGTGAGTCACGTTATGACGCCATTATTGCCGCAGGTAAAACCAGACTACGCCCTATTTTAATGACCACCAGTGCCATGGTAATGGGGATGGTGCCCCTCGCCCTTGGATTGGGAGAAGGCGGTGAGCAAAGTGCACCTATGGCACATGCTGTTATTGGTGGTGTGATTACATCTACCCTGCTGACCTTAGTTGTTGTACCCGTGATTTTCACTTACTTAGATGACTTTAAAAACTTTATGCTGCGCCAAACCCGAAAATTGCTTTCATAGCATCACATGACATTGACGCATAATGTAGGGGCTAAATTTTAACGCAAGCTTAGCCCCATTTTTATTGTATAATCTGGCTCTGAAAAAATTCCATTTTAACGCTTCTTTATTTAGGACAGTTTCCATGCGCGCGAGTCGCTTTTTATTTGCTACGTTAAGAGAAACCCCAAACGATGCCGAGGTGATTTCTCACCAGCTGATGTTACGTGCGGGTATGATTCGTAAATTGGCTTCAGGTTTATATACTTGGCTGCCAATGGGTGTGCGTGTGCTAAATAAAGTTGAAGCAATTGTTCGTGAAGAAATGAACCGCTCAGGCGCTTTGGAAACCTTTATGCCTGTTACGCAACCTGCTTCTCTTTGGGAAGAGTCAGGTCGCTATGTACAATATGGCCCAGAATTACTGCGCTTCAATGATCGCCATAACAACCCTTTTGTACTTGGCCCAACCCATGAAGAAGTAATTACCGATTTAGCACGTAATGAATTAAAAAGTTATAAGCAATTACCTATTAACTTTTATCAAATCCAAACCAAATTCCGTGATGAAATTCGCCCTCGTTTTGGGGTGATGCGTTCACGTGAATTTATGATGAAAGATGCATACTCTTTCCATACCGATCAAGCATCTTTACAAGAAACTTATGATGTCATGTACGACACTTACTGCCGTATTTTTACACGTTTAGGTTTAGATTTCCGCCCAGTACAAGCCGATACAGGCTCTATTGGTGGTTCAGGTTCGCATGAATTTCATGTTTTGGCATCAAGTGGTGAAGATGATATCGCCTTCTCTACCGAATCTGATTACGCAGCAAACATTGAAATGGCTGAAGCTATTTTAGTGGGTGAACGTGCGGCAGCAACACAAGAATTAAAAATTGTAGATACGCCAAATCAAAAAACCATTGCTGATGTCACTGCATTTTTAGGTGCAAACAGCAATCAGTCTGTAAAAGCACTTTTGGTACAAGGTGTTGCCAATGAATCAGGACACGTTCCTGTAATTGCTTTATTCTTACGTGGCGACCATGAGCTGAATGAAATTAAAGCAGAAAAACACCCACTGATTGCAGCCCCACTTACTTTTGCAACAGAAGCACAAATTGCAGATTTAGGCTTAATTGCAGGTTTTGTTGGCCCACAAGGTTTACTTGAAAAAGGCATCACGGTGATTGTAGACCGTGCTGCATCAGTACTTTCAGATTTTATTGCAGGTGCAAACCAAATTGACCAACATGCAACAGGTGTGAACTGGGAGCGTGATGCACAATATACTGAAGTTTATGATTTGCGTAACGTGGTTGAAGGTGATCCATCTCCAGATGGTAAAGGTACTTTACAAATTAAACGTGGTATTGAAGTCGGTCATATCTTCCAACTTGGCACTAAGTATTCAGAAGCTTTAGGCTGTAAAGTTCTTGGTGAAGATGGCAAGCCGTTTACCGTAACTATGGGATGTTATGGTATTGGTGTTACCCGTGTAGTTGCCTCTGCTATTGAACAAAACTTTGATGATAAAGGCATCATCTGGCCTACAGCAATTGCTCCTTTTGAAGTTGCGATTGTGCCAATGAATGCACACAAATCACCACGCACATTAGAAGCAGCAGAAGCATTGTATGCAGAACTTCAAGCAGCAGGTTACGATGTGTTGTTAGATGATCGTAATGAACGCCCAGGGGTCAAATTCTCTGATTTAGAACTTACTGGAATCCCACACCGTATTGTGATTGGTGAAAAAGGTTTAGATGCGGGTACTTTTGAATATAAAGGTCGTCGTGACTCTGAATCTGTAAATATCTCAAAAGAAGAGTTGTTGGCTAAAATTGCAAAATAATTTGCTTTATAAAAAATCCCGCTTACGCGGGATTTTTTATTGTTAGCAGAATTTCATACTACCATAGCAGTTAGGAGTAACATGTTGGTTTTGTAAAACCTTGTTTTGCAATGTGAGCGTTGCTGGCGTGTTGGTTGTATAAGTTCCTACATCGATATTAAGTTTTTTTTCTACAGGCTTACTCAGTAATGAACCAATAGCTTCTGCTGTACCCACATTAATTATATTATTTGGCTGTAATAAGTAATCAGTAATCGCTGATGCTACCTGAGGAAGTACATATGAAATATCAACTTCATCTTGAGTTTTTAAATAACCAAGTTGAATTGGATCCTTAAAAGACATCCACCAACCTGCTTGAGCTATATCAAGAGCATCTGTACCTTGCCATTTAACATTTTGAGACTGTAAAGATAAATAACCGCCTGTGCCATTCAAAGGAATGTTATGTATCAGGTTCAATGCTTGCTCAAAGGTAATGTTCATATTTAAATTATCTAAACTCGAACCAGGTAACATTTTAAAGAATGCGTGATCACCAACTGCATTCAATACCAACGGATCAAAATCAACGTAGAGTTGATCGCTACCCCAATCTGGATTTCCAATCACATTCGTCATGTCCCCCCCAGAGGCTAATGGAATCGTGTTGATTGATGAACGAATATTGCTCACTTTTGCCTGGGTAACTCGTTGCCCAGTCACAATAGTTTCAGGCATAGTGAAATTGACTTTCATGGCAGGCACAGTAATACCTGTATGACCTTCTGACCCAGGGCGACTAGTAAATACTCGTTCAGGCTTTGTTAGTAATAAATCTACTTTAATTCGCCCTTGAATACTTTCATCCGACTCAATACCAAATTTAGCAGGTTTAGTTAGTGCTTCACCTTGAGTTGCAGCCATTTTCATATAACCACTAAAGCTTTTAATGCCATCTGTTGGATTTTGACTGTTTTCTGTACCCAATGTAAGCAAACCAACAATTTGTTCTGCTCCCAATCGAAAGCCCACTACTTCACGTGTAGCAGCAGAATCTCCTTTAATAGCAAACTCTAAAAATGGATTGGTAATTTGCGCACTTGTACCTGCTCGTTCACCACTAAATTTTGGGCTACCATTCGCTTCTACATTTTGATTCAAACCACTTAATGCAATATTAGAAATATCAATATCACAACCTGCTTTATTTCCAATAGCATTATTAGCCCCACCACATCCTAGTTGTAGTGTTTTAATATTGGCATTTAACTCCATGAGTGCATCAACACTCAATTTGTAAAAATTTAAACCCTGCGACTGGTCTGTAGCTGTCATTAAATTAAGTAGAGCCTGTCCTTGTACGTCTGACAATTGATGATCATCTAAAGCCTGCATCGCTTGAGCAGAACTAAATGAGAAGACAGAACTTAAAATTGATGCAACTAAAATTGTTTTTTTCATTCTATTTCTACCTATTAGCGTGGAGTAATGCCTAAGGTGCTGCGCATGCTGCCACCTGTAAAAGCAACCGAAGCTATTTTTTGCATGTTTCCATTCGTTGACATTGCAAAATCCGTCTTAAATGGTTGTGCGATATCATTTTTGTAGTTGAATTTCACTTGGTTATCTAAAGTCACAGTATCTGCACTGACCAAAACTTTTCCTTTTAAGCCAATGTGACCTTCCATGCGGTTCAAATTGATTGATGAGGTATGTATTGTTTCATTATTAACCTGATCTTCATTAATTAAACTTAAATAACTCCCTAAATTATTCGGATCAGCTTTTTCAGCATCTGTTAAGCTTTTAAATTGAAAATTTGCATCAAAAGATAAAAAGTTAGAATGTAGATCGCTTGCTGTCGGGGTCATACCAGGAATTACCAACAACTCACCATTACCATCTAATTTAAGTGCAATAGTTGTCAGTACATCATCTTTTTTTGCAAAATTATCGTGAGGCACAAAGCTGCCACACTTAGTTGAACCTGTTACACAGCTATACTTAGAACCTGGTAACTGCCCTATTGCCAGTTCAGCTTTGGCTGCTAAAAGTAAGTGATCCGCACGTATATAAATACCTTCGTCTTCATAACCGATCACACCTTCAGATTGAATCAGCGCATCAATATTTCTTAAACCTGCATAATAGTTAACTGATTCTCCAGCATGTAGGCTGTCTTGACCATCGATCAGGATAATTGAAGTTGTACTCGGCAAGCCTGTTTTTGAGTCAATGCCATAACCTTCTGTAGATACAAGCGCGTTATAGCCAATCCCTGTTTTTGTCGCACCATCATAAGGAGACTGATAAGTTTTACCTGACAACGCAACATTGGCATTTAAATTATAGATTGGAATCCCAATTCCCCAAGAGCCACCATCACCTGTAAGCTCATCTATAGAGTTATCAGAAATAAATCTTGCCTTAGCCGCAATAGATTGGAAATCCATTCCACGTACAGCTATCAAAGCAAATTGCTCACCCTCAAGTTGACTGGAAAGTACCTGATTTAGAATTGGACTTGCGACACCTAGTGTATTTTTAATATTTTCATTCACTAAAAAATTGAGGTTTTTTGCTTGTACGGTATTGATATAAATATCGCCAAAATCTATATATGCATTTTGATGATGCAATTCACCTTGAGCATTACGTGTCGTTAATGGTCTTAAATTTGAAAATTCAACCGCGTAGCTTCCGTTACCTGTATGTCCAATTTCTAAAGTTGTAGGCAACTGTCCCGCCTGTAAACCTACAGTATTCTGATTGGTAAAGTCTGCTGATAAGCCCAAATGTAGACCACCCTGACCAAGCACATCTTCATAGCCTGTCACATGCACATTTTGAGTTTCTACAATGCCATTATTTTCATTTGAAACATTGAAGTTGGCTGCACCGCTTTGTTGACCATTAAAAAATAGTTTTGCATTCGTCACCGCACCAGACGCACCAAAACGAATGAGATTTTTATCGTTATAACGCAGGTCAATATTGACCCCAGGGTTGGTTGCATTCTGTCGGCTATTTGCTACATCTGTTAAATCTGCGACGCGCCCTAAATTTACAAAGTGATCCGTTGAACCATTTTTAGTGGTAAATACTAATCCTTCATCAGCATCGATGTACATATAACCATCTGTTGCAAAATTAAAATTAAAATCATGCATAGATAGTTGATGATTACCTAAACCATGACTAATTTTGGCATTTTGTAACTGAAATTTTAAATGTGCTGTTTCATTTTGATTAAATAAACCTGCTTTGGTTTCTAACAAGACTTTTAAAGGTGATTTGATTTCTAAGCCTAATCGGCCCAAGCTTTGTGTTTCTTTAGTACAAGTATTCGCAACACAGCTTCTTTTGACCAAGTTTAAGTCAGCTGTCGATTGAAAAGCATCAATACTCGCATCAATACGCACGCCAGCACCAACATCTGTTTTACCAACATCTAAAGCAAACTTACTAATAATAGGCTGATTATTTTGACCATTAATTTCCACATTATGTAAACCCAAACCAAGCTGAGCACCATCCACCAAATCTGGATCGTACCAATTGGCTTGCTGAATAGTGGCTTTAGACATTTCATGGGTAATCACCATCCCATCTTGCCCACTCACATTAGCCAAATGCTGGTCTGCGATAAGCTCTAAAGCATAAACTTGCTGAGCACAAAGTACGCTCAATGTTAATAAATTCAACTGCATTATTTTTTTCATTTTTATTTCCCTATCCTGTACTTCGTCCTATATTCAACAACGGCTTGCTGCTGAACCTGTACAGTTGTAGCTAAATATTTTTACATTGCCCGACATGTGCATGTTGCCGTGAATATTTAAGCCCACAAATCCTTTTTCAGCGCCCTGATCAAACAAAGGGACATCTAAAGTTATTTCCTGAAAGGTACCATCTTCAGAAATTTGTTTTGCATTATATTTAGTATAAGTCGATACATTTGCATAACCTTCATTTGCCCCATCGCCTGTGCCTGTTTCAATGGCCATGGTCGCAAAACCCAAATTTCTAATTTTAAGTGGCTTATCATCATAAAACTTGAGCTGCATTGCTGTTTGTGGGTCATTTTTATGATTAATAATGGTGGTTCCATCTAAGGAAAACTTATCTATTTGTACTGTCCCTTGAATTTGCTTAAATACCAACCACTTTTGATTTTCATTTTCATCTGTATGATTATTAGGTGCAAAAGCCAATCGACACATTACATTATTTTCAGCACATTTTGCGCCATAGCGATAGTACACTTCATCAGGCATACCACTGAGTGCGTTAATTTTTGAAATGCTATTCAGCTCCAAATTTTCTGCATACTCATGGTTAAGTGAAAGTGTCCAGCTTAAATCTGCACCACCTTGACCTGTTGCTTGGGTTAACTCATGTTGATCTAGTGCAATTAAATTAGCATGTGTAAAAGAAGTGCACAGTAATGTCGCTAAAGATAACTTTTTCAGCATTTTGATTTACTCCTTATAGGCCCGTTGTTTTAAATTTAAGATGCTGAATTAACACACCATCTATAGCGACTGAACCTAAGTTTTTTGTTGTGCCATCAATCCCTTTAAACACTACACCCGTTGCTTTATCGTGATCTTTAGCGCGCAACATATTGTTAGGTAAGCGCTCAACTGTACCAATAGCAATACTACTGTGCGTTGCATTGCGTCCCTGATACATTGCGGTGCTATCTGTTGCACTAGCTTTGAGTGACGTACCACAACTGACCACATTACAAGTCGCACCTGTAAATGCAGTGGCACCTAAATACCCACCTTTACCATCTTCATAATTTTGATAAATTTTATTGTATATTTCTGGTACGTTTGGAATACGTGTTACTTCCAGCACAATATTATTGCCCTCAGAACCAACCACAAAAGGTTGATACATATTACCCAAAACTAAATTGATATTTGGGCTATACAAATACAGACCTTCGATATCATGAAAAACAGGCGCGAGTGAGCGGTCAATAGCTGGAGTAACGGCTGTCCCATCTAAAGCATCTGATTTTGCTGCGGTACTAATACGTATGCCCTTACTGTCTAAATTAGCATCGTCAATACTTAAATTTGCAGGGTTATCGTTGGTATTCAAACGTACAAGGCTTGCCATACCCAAGGTTTGATTGTGATTTGGATTATCTGAATCTAAGGTTTGGAACAATCTTGTTTGCGATCCATTTAAACTTAAACCATTGGCAACAAATTGGGTTCGCAAACGATGCTCTTTATCTAAGCCAGATTTTGGTGCACCTGTAGATGGATCAACTTCAGCACTTGAGTTTAACTGACGTGAGAAAATATCAGTCCAAAAACCCAGTTTAATATTATTATCGCTTTCTGATGCTGCAATAGTCGCAAGTGGTGCCTCAAGTGCCAAATAACCCACATCTTTTTCTACATTTTTAAATTGTTTTACTATTTCTGTACCCGCACGGAATAACCATGGGTTATCTGCCGAACCCCAGTTGAAACCTTGATTGCTATAACGGCTACTTAATGAGTTATCACTTTTAGATAATGCTAAACCATAAATAAAGACATCTGCTTTAGTTCTATTATGCACGATATTCGCTTGCTGGTTCACAACCTCACGTATAGCCAGTTTCGCATGCAGTTCAACTTGTCCTGTTGCATAATCTTTTGCTAATTCTTCAGCATTTTTTTGTGCAATAGGAGTAGCATCAGCTGTTAATTTTGTATTTACCCGATTAGTTAATTCATTCTTCCATTGATCAACATTATTTAGATCATTTAATGCACTCTCGCTCGAACGTTTCCTTTTTTCAGCTGGCAATAAAAACCAATTCAAGCCTTGATTATAAACATTATCATACCAATAATCATAACGTTGTTTATAAAGCGTTCCAGCCTCATCTTCAAACTCATACGCGCGATAAATTGCTTCCTTTTCAGTTTTCTTTAACGTAAATGCTTTATCAAACTCACTCTGATAAACACGATTATATTCTGATGTTTTTGATGTGTCATAAACTGCACTATACGATTTATCATATTGATTTTCATATGAAATTTTATATTTTTCTTCAAACTGCTTATTTTGAATATATTGATAATTCTCCCCCGTCGGGATAATACGAATAAAGCCCGTATCATATTGGCTTGGGTTGTCTAAGCCACGAGTATAGCTTGAACCTGTAGAAAGATCGTTCGGTTGCTGGAACACCATCTTGAAGTCATCAAGAACTAACGCAACACCTTCGCCTGTCGTATTAGAGAGGGAATCATCTGAGAGTGCTTGCAAGGCATAACTCGGATTTGCCAAGAACATACCTACGGCAATAGCTAAGCAATGCTTACGAAAAGGGAAAGTAATTGCGTGTTCAGTCATCTCGACCTTCCTTTTATCTGATGCTCCGCATCTTTCTTTTATTTATCTATGACTTGGCTATTTACTAGGGTGTTTTTATCCTTAAAAACGTGATTATGCCAAACCAATCTCAAATTTAATTATGCTGAATATTAATACAAATGCAAAAAAAACTGGCTAAACAGCACAGCTTTCCGATGAATGAAAAAAGCGAACCTTTCGGCTCACTTTCTTTTAATCTGAATTAGTCTATCAGTTATGCTTTAGGTAAAGTCACACCTGTTTGCCCCTGATACTTACCACCACGGTCTTTGTACGAGGTTTCACAAACTTCATCTGATTCAAAAAATAGCATTTGCGCCACGCCTTCGCCAGCGTAAATACGTGCAGGCAAATTAGTCGTATTAGAGAATTCTAAGGTGACATGCCCTTCCCACTCAGGTTCTAACGGAGTGACATTGACAATAATACCGCAACGCGCATAGGTCGACTTACCCAAACACACCGTCAAGACATTACGCGGAATACGGAAATATTCAACAGTACGCGCTAAAGCAAAAGAGTTTGGCGGAATGATGCACACGTCTGATTCAATATCGATAAAACTTTTTTCATCAAAGTTTTTTGGATCAACAATTGCTGAGTGAACATTGGTAAAGACTTTAAATTCACGCGCACAGCGCACGTCATAACCGTAGCTAGACACCCCATAAGAGATGAGTTTTTCGCCATTTTCGTCAAAACGAACTTGGTTTTCAGCATACGGTTCAATCATGCCGTGTTTTTCGCTCATTTCGCGAATCCAACGATCAGACTTAATTGCCATTTATTTTCTATCCAAAATATGAATGTTTAAACTGTGCTGTACTTTAACTGAAAACCAGATTAATGAAAACTAGCTACTTTTAAAGCGCCAAGATAATTTAAATTTCCGCCATTTCCCATTTACAGGCACACTAATCCTAAGTAGCTTCTAGCTATTGAAATACTTATAAGGCAACAATAACTGTTATTTTTCAATTCGCACTTAAAAAATACGATTATGATCTTTTTCAGCTTTAGGCAGTTTTTTTGCTATCTGTTGAGCAATCGCAATATAACTGTCTGCAGCATCATCGCCAGCAATTACAGACGGCGTGCCCGCATCGACATTTTCACGAATACTCACATTTAAAGGCAAACGTCCTAGCAACGGAATGTCATATTGTTCTGCCAGTTTATCGCCACCGCCCTGACCAAAAATTTGCTCTTCATAGCCACAGTTTGAGCAGATATGCGTCGACATATTCTCAATCACGCCCATAACTGGAATTTGCACCCGATTAAACAGTTCAATCCCTTTCACGGCATCCATTAGTGCAACATTTTGCGGTGTAGTCACAATGACTGCACCCGTTACTGGAATACGTTGTGCAAGCGTCAATTGAATATCACCCGTGCCTGGCGGCATATCAATCATCAGCACATCCAAATCAGGCCATAAGGTCTGATTAAAAAGCTGCATTAATGCGCCAGTCGCTTTGGGCCCACGCCATGCCACAGGTGTATTATGATCACCCGTTAAATGTCCGATGGATAAAACTGGCATACCAAAAGCATCTAATGGAACAAACTGCTCGGCCTCAATCATAGGGGTTTTGCCCGCATTACCCAGCATGGTAGGAATGCTTGGGCCATAAATATCAGCATCCAATACGCCAACTTTTAAGCCTAACTCTTGCAATGCTAAGGCTAAATTCACTGTCGTGGTAGATTTCCCCACCCCACCTTTGCCTGATGACACCAAAATCACGTTTTGAATACGTGGATGTTTTGGCACATCACGCTGCTGTGGCGCAGCTTTTTGAATAGGTGGATTATTCGGATCTGCTTCTTGCGCTGAGCTTTGACCCGCAGCATCGACCACTGGTGGTAAATTAGAAGACGCAGCCTGAGCTTGATTAGATGAGCAGCCTTCGCCCGTAGCATGTTGATGACCACAACTTTCTTGCTTTGCTTGACCCGTTTTTTGCTGAATCACATGCATATTCAATTCTTTAATGCCACATTTTTCCAAAGCATCGGCCAATTCATCATGTATTTGTTGTAAATGTGATTTTTCTTCAGGATACGTATTGATGGTGATTTGTAAAATTTCACCCTGCACATTCACTTGGGAAATCCGATCTTTTAACAACTGCTGAGAATGTGGCAGCACGTAACTTTGCAAAATCTGCTGAATCGCTTCTTCATTCACCGACTGAGATGGTGAAAAAACCGATTTAAGTGAAGAAAGCCAAGACATAGATTTACTCCAAAGTTTGGAAATACCGCGATTCTGATAGTGTAACGATAATTCGGTACAAGGTTAAGCCATGCTGTAGCTGAAAATATTTAATTCCGATTGGATAACTTGGTTTTTTGTCTTATTTTCAGACTAAGTTCTTGTTTATGCATTGTGTTTGGTGTTGTAAATGGATTTGAAAAGAATTCATGGAATCCCTTGTGCATCTATAGGCTATCTAAGGTAAAATTGCCCGAATTGCATCATCCATATTTGAGAGAGTGATATCCGTGCGTCAAATTTTAGTCACCAATGCCCTACCATACGCCAATGGTCCGATCCATATGGGTCACTTACTCGGTTATATCCAGGCAGATATCTGGGTTCGCGCCATGCGTGCAATGGGACATGACGTGACTTATGTCTGTGCGGATGATGCGCATGGTACAGCAATCATGCTGCGTGCTGAAGCCAACGGGATTAGCCCTGAACAGCAAATTGCCAATGTGCAGCAAGAACATATTCGTGATTTTGATGGGTTTGGTGTGCATTTTGATCATTATGATTCAACGCATAGCGATACCAACCGCGCACGTGCCAGTGAAATTTATGTCAAAAACCGTGATGCAGGCAATATTGCCGTTCGTCCTGTCACGCAATTATTTGACCCTGAAAAAGGCATGTTCTTATCTGACCGTTTCATTAAAGGCACATGCCCAAAATGTAAAGCGGAAGATCAATATGGTGATTCTTGCGAAGTCTGCGGCACAACCTATAACGCAACTGAGCTGATTGATCCGAAATCTACCTTGAGCGGTGCGACGCCTGTAGAAAAATCGTCAGATCACTATTTCTTTAAATTGCCAAATTTTGGTGAGTACCTGCAAAAATGGACCCGTGATGAAGGTCGCTTGCCTGTTTCAATTGCCAACAAATTAGATGAATGGTTTGAAAATGGTTTAAACGACTGGGATATTTCACGTGATGCGCCCTATTTTGGTTTTGAAATTCCAGATGCACCAAACAAATATTTCTATGTCTGGGTAGATGCGCCAATTGGCTATATGTCGAGTTTTGAAAACTACGTTAAAACCAAACGCCCTGACTTAAATTTTGAAGATTACTGGAAAAAAGACTCAGACAAAGAGGTGTATCACTTCATTGGTAAAGACATTGTCTATTTCCACGCCCTATTTTGGCCTGCAATGTTAGATGGTGCGGGTTATCGCACCCCAACAGGTTTATTCGTAAACGGTTTCTTGACTGTCAATGGTCAAAAAATGTCGAAATCTCGCGGTACATTTATTAAAGCAGAAACCTATTTACAGCATTTAAACCCTGAATATTTACGCTATTACTTCGCATCTAAACTATCTGACAAAGTTGAAGATTCTGACTTAAATCTGGATGATTTTGTTCAGAAAGTAAACTCTGATCTTGTAGGTAAAGTGGTGAATATTGCTAGCCGTTGTGCCAAATTCATCAACACCAAATTTGACAATAAATTGTCTAATGCCTGTGCAGAGCCTGAACTGGTACAAAGTTTTATTGATGCAGGCGACTCAATTGCTCAAGCATACGAAGCGCGTGAATTTTCTACTGCTATTCGTGAAATTATGGCATTGGCCGATAAAGCCAACCAATATATTGATGAGAAAAAGCCTTGGGCTTTAGCCAAAATTGAAGGTGAAGAACAACAAGTACATGATGTATGTTCTGTAGGGATTAACCTGTTCCGTCAATTGGCCATTTACTTAAGTCCTGTGTTGCCAACGCTTGCAGCACAAGTACAAGATTTCTTAAAACTGGATAGCTTCGATTTTGCATCACGCCAACAGATTTTAGTGGCACATGAAATTGCACTATTCCAACCACTCATGCAACGTGTAGACCCGAAAGCTGTGGCTGCTATGGTAGATGCATCTAAGGATTCTTTAGCTGCTCCTGCTGAAGCACCAAAAGCTGAAAAGAAAAAGGAAAAAGCCAAAGAGAAAAAAGCAGAGCCTAAAGTAGGTGAAGCAGAAACCATTGGAATTGAAGACTTTATGAAAGTCGATTTACGTGTTGCAGAAGTTTTAGAGGCAGCAACTGTTGAAGGTTCTGATAAGCTTCTTCAATTGACTTTAAATGTTGGTGAAGCTGAACCTCGTAACGTATTTAGCGGTATCCGTGAGTTTTATGCACCTGAAGATTTAAAAGGCAAATTGGTGGTAATGGTCGCTAACCTTGCTCCACGTAAGATGCGTTTTGGTATTTCAAATGGTATGGTACTTGCAGCGGGTAATGGTGAAGGTGTTTGGGTGATTTCACCTGAATCTGGTGCAAAACCGGGTGATAAAGTGTCTTAATTTTTAGACACTGATAAAAAGCCCTGCTATATTTTAGTGGGGTTTTTTTATAGTTATAAATAATGAATAGATGGATAAAGTTTTTTTGCTTAGTTCTACCAATAGTCTTGATAATTATTAGTTTGCTAGCTACCTATTTTATTTTTACCAACAAAGCTTTTCAAATTGGAGTAACCTCCTTGATTGATCCAAATTTAGGAGCTTCTTTAGGTAATTTGTATGGAGGAGTTATAGGTACTCTCTTAAGTGCATCAAGCATATTCCTCTTGATTTATACAATTATTAATCAAAAAGATGAAGCACAGAAAAATAATTTAAAGTCTAATTTTTTTAAAATGATTGATTATCACAACCAACATTTGATAAATATTTCTTTACCCAATACCAATCCGCAACACCCACCAAAAGAAGGGAAAAAGGCTTTTGTAACCTTCAAAATTCAGTTCAAACGAATTTTAGAAACGATTCAAGAAATTTCTGTACAAGAAAATCTCCAACTCAATAAATCACAAATATTAGATATCTCATACGTTATTTTTTACTTTGGTATAGAGGGAAGTTGGACGACATTTATAGTAAATAAACTATCAAGGTATAATGGATTTAATGAAGAATTAGTTATTAAAATTCAGAAAAGGTTAATGGAAAAGGATTTTAGAGGCTGCTTATTGAAAACCAATCAAACTCATTTAAGCTCTTATTTTAGAAATATGTATAATGCTATAAAAATAGTAGATGAATCAACAATCCTAAGTGATTTTGAAAAATACGAGTTAATAAAAATTTACCGTGCTCAACTTTCAAACCCTGAGCTTTATATCCTTTTTTTCAATGTTTTATCGCGTTTTGGAAAAAAATGGCTCCAAAATAATTTTATAAATAAATATGATTTTATTAAAAATATTCCATTTGAATATTGTGACGGATATGACCCTAAACATTACTTTCCATCTATCAAATTCGAAGAGGATGAATATTGATTTAAGTACTAACGCACAGAAAGGTGACATGGATGTAGCCTGTTCGTTAGGCACACGGACGTGCCCTCTAACGAACAAAGGATTTTTGTTACTTTTGATCCTTTAAAAGTAAGGCAAACATTTTAATTATTAGAATACCCTCATCCCAATCTTCTCCCAAAAGGCATAGGTATCTACACAAATAAATCACTTCATCCCAAAAATTAACTTTAATCCCAATACTGTCATGACCGCCCCTGCTGCACGGTCAAAAATAGCCTTAAACTTAATATAAGCCTGACGCGGTTTTTCTGCAGACAAAGCCACTGCAACCAATGAACACCAACCTGCATCAATAAAAAAACACAGAATTGGCAGCACCACATAAAAATAGTTCGGTATTTCTTTAGGCAATAAAGCCGTAAAAATACTCGCCAAGACAATTGCAATTTTAGGGTTAGATAACTGCGTAATTAAACCAGTGGTAAACGCACGGCGCAGCGACATTTGTTGCCCATGCGCAAGATTAGTTTGAATAGGTGCTTTGGCATGCTTCACAATTTTATAAGCCAAAAACAACAGATATAAGCCACCACAAATTTTCATTACTAAATAAGCTGAAGGTACAGCCAATAAAATTGCCTGCAAGCCTAAAACAGCCAATAAACCAAAAATTGCAGCACCTGTGCCTGTACCTAAAGCAGTGAACAAGCCATGTTTGCGTGAAATAGCAATTGAGTTTTTTGCCACATAAATAAAGGTTGGCCCAGGACTCATTGCACCGAGCATTAATGCCGCTGCAATTGACCCTAAAATAAGTAAAGACTCCAAAACCGACACCCAACCAAACCCAATCAAGTTGGCTATTTTACGGTTTTTCTCTTTTTATTTGTACTATTTGGTATATTTTTTAAATCAACAATATGAATAAAAAGCTTAACAATGCTGAAAATTCAAGCGTACTATCTTCAAGTACGCCATCAGCGATCCGATCAATCCATAAATACAAATAGCCGAGTTCTATTGTTGATGTCTTTTTATCAAATCTGCTGATTATAATAGCAAGTCCTCTTTTTCCAGCCTTGTTTATGTTTGATGCCATCGCCCAAGAAATTCCATTACAACGCATTTATGTTCATGGTCGTGAACTTTGGATTAAACGGCTAGATTTGGTGCATCCTCACATTTCGGGTAATAAATTCTATAAATTAAAATACAATTTTTTGGCCGCACAAGCCGAAGGTTATCAGCAAGTGCTGACTTTTGGCGGTGCGTACTCTAATCATATTGCGGCAACCGCCTATACAGCACAGCTTTTTGGCTGGAAAAGTATTGGGATCATTCGCGGGCAAGAATTAGCGAACTGTGCTTTGAATCCAACTTTAAATTTAGCGCAGCACATGGGGATGCAATTTGAGTTTGTTTCACGCGAGCGTTATCGTCAAAAAAATGAAGCTGAATTTTTGCAGCAGTTACAACAATCTTATCCGCATACTTATATTATTCCTGAGGGTGGTAGTAATAGATTGGCAATTCAAGGCTGTCAGGAAATTCTAACCGCAGATGATCTACACCAGTTTGATGTGATTTGCTGTGCTGTCGGTACAGGGGGAACCATTGCAGGTTTAATTGAAGCGAGCCTTCCCAATCAAAAAATTCTGGGTTTTTCCGCACTCAAAGGTGATTTTTTAACACAAGAAGTACAACAACGCACCAGCAAAAAAAATTGGCAAATTACTGATGAATTTTGCTGTGGTGGCTATGCCAAAACCACGCCTGAATTACTGGCCTTTATTCGAGCGTTTGAAAAAGAACATGCAATTCCACTTGAGCAAATTTATACAGGCAAAATGCTTTTTGGATTAAGTAGCATGATACAACGTGGCGAATTTAATGCAGGTGAACGTATTTTGTTAATTCATACGGGTGGTTTACAAGGTAGGCACATTGACCTACCTGATTTAAACCAAACAGCCGAATAACCTGCTTATCTGGAATGATTTAAGCCTGTATAGGTTTATTATCGTTCAAGGCAATCAGGCCTTTAATTAAACGATAAACATGCCAAATAAATACCACTAAAATAATGACATAACCGATCAAAATTGCAGTTAATAGAAAACCGACAATATAACCAATCAGGCTGTACCAAAAGGTTTTAATTTGCCAATCTACATGGCTTTCTAACCACGTACCACGCATTTCATTACGTTTAACATAGTTCATAATAATCGAAATTAAACCTGTAATACCTACGACAAAACCAACCAAATATAGAATATAGGTAATCAGGTTATATTGTTTCAGTTGATTTAATTCAATTGTTTGTGTCATCTGGTAATCCCCCCTAAAAATAATAGGATCTAAAAGTAGAATTTTCTCTTAAGATACGAGCAGGAGATTCTGCATGAAAACATCTA
>NZ_JAAZQW010000069.1:0-5918 GCF_012371415.1 Acinetobacter sp. A3 | reverse complement strand
CGTTTTTTAGCAACAGGAGGTGTTGCTGAATATATATCCATGTTCATGGATTAAGTCCCCACTTGTTTTTAGGTGGGGACTAAATTAAGGCTTATAGGATCGCTTGGTAAGGCTGTGTTAGCCGGATGCTTACTTTCTTTTACCTTAATAACGGATTTGTTTAACGGCAGCATACTTTTTGAAACACCACCAAACTATTTATATTCCACCAGCATATAAATTTCCCTATCGGAAAATCTGATAGGAATTGATTATTTTGATACAAAACGTGAAAACTGGGAGTGATTATATGGACATATATAATATTTCCGGATAAATATAAACCACTCCACAAGAAGAAAGGCAGAATTTAATCTCAGTCTGAAGTAATAGTACTATCAAAGACCAAATGTTAAGACGCATACTTAAGAAAGCAAATTTCAATAATGCATGAGGATGTAATTAGTTTGACGGGACTAAAAAAGTGTAGCAACTTGCTACACTTTTTCGCTTTTTTGAATCAGCTGTTTTAAGAAATCTTCTAATTGTAAAAGACTGGCTTCGTCAATTTTCGAGATATTCAGAGAAACTTTAAGCTGTTTTTGATTCAGTTTGATATTCCCCGCAATCTTACCAGCATATTCAATTTTTCTGACCACGGATGTTGTGGTCAGTTTTTCTGGATTCTGACTCAATAGTTTTTCAGCATAAGTAGTAACTTTGCTTTGCTCGAGTTTTTTGTCTTTTAATTTTTCCCAAGCTCCGAGTAAGGCCATTTCGGCTTCAGAGAGTTGTTCAAGATGATCCGATAGAAATTTTTTGAATGCAGTTGCAGCAGTACGGCCTAGCAAGCCCGGTTCCACATCAAGGTCATTTAAAATTGCTTGCGGCAGTTTTTCGTATGCTAAATACTTGTACATATCTTCGCGATTTAAACCCAGTGAATTGGCTAAACGTTGCTTGTTTTTCTTTAATTTCTCATCAAGTGAGTTCAAGCCAATAAAAATCTCATAATCTGTCAGATCCTGACGCTTTAAATTCTCTGCCAGGGTTAACAAAGATGCTTCTACATTATTTGCATCAATTATAATGGCTTCAATCACAGACTTTCCGAGTAATTGATGTGCCCGTAAGCGTCGCTCGCCTGCAATCAGTTCATATTTCAGATTATCCAGTTTACGTACTGTAATGGGCTGCAAAAGGCCGATTTCATTAATAGAATCCGCCAGTTCTTTTAACTGTGACTCTTCAAATATTTTACGCGGCTGGTTTGGACTTCGGCTGATATCCTCAATAGGGACATTACGTCTAAACTCTTTCGGCTCTTTAATATTGTCTTTCTGTGCTTGCTGATGTTTTTCTGTATTCTGTTTCAGTTTCTGAGCTAAAAGCTCTTTGGTGCTTGCCATAATGCTCTCAGGTTTTAATTTTCACTACAATTTCATTGGCAAGGCTTTCAAAAGCCTTACGTACTTTTGAATTTTTTTCTACTTTCAAAAGTGGTTGTTGCAGAATCGCTGCTTGATTGACTTTAGTACTTTGAGGAATTGTGGTTTCTAAAATTTTACCTACCTGTTTCAAGGCTTCATCCCGAATCAGCTTACAGACATTCTGACGTTCATCATGCTTAATTAGTAAAGCGCCTAAAAGCTCTAAATCTGGATTAATACGTTTGATTTTTTCAAGATGATTTAAAAGATCTGTTACCCCATACAATCCATATTGTGATCCTGATTCGATAGGGATAACGACATGTGTTGAAGATGCCAAGGCATTGCTGGTTAATAATTTAAGGCTAGGTGGACAGTCGATCAATATAAAATCATAAAGATCTTTTAATAGTTTTAACTTGATATTTAACTCTTCAGAAGGACGGGGAGCTTCTTCTTTTAGTTGATCTTCAGTTTTTCCTAAATTTAAGGAACCATAAATTAATGATACTTTTTCAAAGTTCGTTTCTTCTTGTAATGCATCTGCCAACAACGAAATATCGCCCACTAGTAATTCTGCTGTAGTGACAGCAATTTCGCTTGGATGTTGGATCCCAATGTGTAAACTTGCGTTTGCTTGAGGATCTAAATCAATGACTAAAACTTTGTAGCCCAGATTGGCAAGTTCTGAGGCTAGGTGTACAACAGTCGTTGTTTTGCCACATCCGCCTTTATGGTTAGCAACAGTAATAATTTTTGCAGACATGCGTGTCAGATGCTTCCTTATTTCAATGTTTAGTAATATAAATAACTTTCATTCATCTTACTATAGTTTTTAAATTTATAAATCCTATTTATTCAGCTGTAAAACAACTTAAAAAATAAATTTTTAACTAAGCTAGCTTAATTAAAAATTAGAATAATTAGTTATTTAGCTAATTAATAATTAGGATCATATTTTTATTATATAAAACAAATGCTTGTAACTTTAAAAGTGGAAGGTTTGTCACTATAAAGTGGAAGGTTTGTCACTATAAAGTGGAAGGTCTGTCACCGTAAAGTGGAAGGTCTGTCACTATAAAGTGGAAGGTTTGTCACTATAAAGTGGAAGGTCTGTCACTAGGGTGGAAGGTTTGTCACTACTATTTTTAGAACTGCTATTTTTATTTAAAAATAATATAAAAAACAAATATTTAAGCTGTTAATAAAGTCTCATAACTAAGCTTTAAAGGTGGAAAGATTGTCACTGTATCTTCTTAACCTGTGGATAATCTGTTTTTATTGGATATTTCCTGATGATTATATGTGCAGTTATACCTTTTAAATCTAACAAAAAGGTGGAAGCCTTGTCACATCAGGGTTTTTATCTGACTTAACCTAACTAGACCTGAATGAAAAAAGTAAAAATAGACCTTCTGAACTGTAATTTCGAGACTAAAGGTGGAAGGTCTGTCATCATGAGGTGGAAAGATTATAATTAATTCCACTTTAAGTGCAGGAAATCGGCTAAAATGCTTCTTTTTGATGACAAACTTTCCACTTTTAGAATATTGTGGTGAAAGTCTTGAAAGTTTTTCCACTTTTGTATATAAAAACTAAGTTAAATTATAAATATCACGGTTATGACAGAATCTGAACCATTGCAAGAAGAATCGAATTATATTCCTTACTGTATAGGCAACATTCGCCATAATGGCGTTGTCAGTACCAGTAACCGTTTAATTCGCCCAATCGAATTATCAGCCAATGAATATAAGGCACTTTTATATGCAATGGCGGTTGCGAATTATAGTGAGAAAAATAGGGTAGATGGTGAAATTACCGAACAAACTTATATTTATTTGTATAAGGATGATTTGGCAGATTTACTAGGATTAAATAAACGTAATTCAATTAATGTTGCAATAGATCGGATTTATAAAGAGCTTTCATCCCGGGTAGCTCATTTTATTATTGAGGAGCCAGCTGATAATGGTAAGAGAAAGACTAAAAAAGTACATTCTGTCGTTCCCATTATCCGTGAGTTAAGATGGGAAGATGATTCTAAAAATGCGATTCAGATTCGTTTTACCAGTGAGGTGTTGCCGTATTTCACTCAACTGGCTGGGGGTAATTTTACTACCTATCAGCTAAAACATCTTTTTGCCCTAGATTCTGTTGCCAGTATGAGTCTTTATACTTATTTCATTAAAAACGAATTTAAGTACGTCAATCAAAAGAGTTATGAAGTGCCATTACTTTTAGAAAACTTGAAAGCACTGATTGATATTAATGAAACCAAATATGATCGCTGGGTAGATTTTAGACGCTATGTATTAGACAAAATAGTGGCAGAAATTAACGAAAATACAGATCTACAGTTAGAGTATGAAACCGTTAAGAAAGGCCGTCCAATTGTAGGTGTGAATTTTAAACTGCATCATCGGATTGCTGATAAGGCACTGGATGAATTTGCAGTGATTGAAAAAATCTATCTTGATGTTCCATTTGAAGACAATGCATCCGTAAAAGAATTAGGGGCTAAATTCGATATGAATGTACGTTCTTGGTATATTTTTAATAATGATGAAAATTATCAGCAGTTCAAGAAGTGGTTTAAAAAAGTAGGATGCCTCACTGACTCTCAAGCAAATATTGTCATTAATGACACTTTATTCCAAATGGATTTTGCTGAAATTGGTATGGGGTTGAATGACTTTAAACGAAATATGAAGCATAAACTTAAAAGTAATCCGGAATTCGTCCATAGTATTCGTGAAAGACTGAATGATATTTTTGGTAAAGAGTTGATCTAGCGAAAAGTGTAGCAACTTGCTACACTTTTTAGATATATGTTCGTAAAGAATACAAGTGGTAAGGACCTTAGGATAAAAACGACTCTGTTGCATAAAGTGTGAAAATGAACCGTACCGGGTTTGTCGGAGAGTCAATATTCTGAGAGACTACCCCGATGACCAAATTAAAATATACCCCTGAAATCAGAGAAAAAGCGGTTCAATTACTAATTGAATCTGAAAAAGATTATCCTTCTACTTGGGCTGCAATCACAGCAATTGCGCCTAAGATTGGTTGTACTCCTGAAACACTTCGTGCCTGGCATCAAAAGCATTTAGATCAGCAAAATCCTATTAAAGTACAACAGATATCTGATCAAGAAAAAATGAAGCAAATGGAACGTGAAATTAAAGAATTAAAGCGTGCCAATGAAATTCTACGTAAAGCAGCCGCTTTTTTCGCCCAGGCGGAGCTCGACCGCCCACACAAATAATGGTGGATTTCATCCATAACAATAAAGATCGATATGGTGTTGATGCGATTTGTAGGATTTTACCGATCGCAGCTTCAACCTATTACCGAACTTTAGATCTCGCGGACAATCCAGAACATCGAGCGAAACGAGATCTACATGATGAGCATCATGCTGAACAAATTAAACGAATTTGGAAAGAAAGTTCAGGTCGATATGGTGTGCGTAAGGTCTGGCAACAATTGAAACGTGAAGGCTATATTATTGCACGTTGTACAGTTGCTCGATTGATGCAGAAGCTAGGTATACAAGGTGTTTGGCGTGGTAAGAATAAACAAACCACCCGTAGCCGAGATGATCAAAAAAGAGCAGATGATTTAGTGAAACGTAATTTTAATGCTGATCATCCTGACCAACTGTGGGTGAGTGACTTTACGTATATTCAAACTCATTCAGGCTGGGTCTATACCGCCTTTATTATTGATGTGTTCTCACGAGCAATTGTTGGATGGAAAGTATCGACACGGATGAATACAGATATGGTGCTCGATGCATTAGAGCAAGCCTTGCACGATCGAGGCATGCCAAAGAATGTGATTCATCATTCCGATAGAGGTGTTCAATATCTTTCTATTCGCTATACCAATCGTTTAGAAGCTGCAAATTTACGAGCATCAGTCGGTACAACTGGTGATTCATACGATAATGCTCTGGCTGAAACGGTGAATGGCTTATACAAAACAGAGGTGATTGAATATTTAAAAGCAGATTGGCAAGGTTTAGCAGATGTACAACTTGCGACACTAAACTGGGTAGATTGGTTCAATAAAAAGCGTGTACACAGTGCACTGGGTTATGTATCGCCTTTTGAGTTTGAAGCAATGTACTATGATAAGATTAACCCGTTAGGTCAGGTGGCCTAACTTAAATAAAAAAGTCTCCGACAAACCCGGTACGGTTCACTTTGTATCTTTCCATGGTTTCGCATTTTTTCTAGGTGGAATCACCGCATGTGCTTGCCGATCTGCAATGACCTGACGGCATTGCTTGGTGTCATAAGCTCCATCGGTATAAACAGAGTCAATCTGCTCATCTTGAGGAATCTGATCGAGTAAATCACCAAGTACTTGTGAATCACTCACATTATTTGTAGTGAGTTGAATAGCGCGTATTTGAAGGGTTTTGATCTATACCAATATGAAGTTTACGCCATTGGCGACGATATTCAGGTCCATGTTTCTTGCGTTTCCATTCGCCCTCAC
>NZ_JAAZQW010000068.1:0-5938 GCF_012371415.1 Acinetobacter sp. A3 | reverse complement strand
CACTACTGAATCGACATAGACAAAATGAGAACTTATGCAAATATTTGTCTATATTTTTAGTTATAGTTAATTACTCTTACAATAATTTTAGTACAGATTTCTAAGCAACATCCTTCAAGTCGCTTACTAATTTAAGAAACTTGAAGGATGTCTTTTAACTGCTCATCTAATTTATTATTGATCTTTTAAGTTGTTATTCAATAAATTTTAGATTGATTTTTAAAAGGTTATTTAACTGTATGCACGTTTACGAGGATGAATCGCCTTTATTCAATACATCCTCAAGTTAAATGGTTTTACACTTGGTTTAAGGCAAAACTCGATACAAAGTTGCAAAACATTGTTCTGCTTTTTCATTACTACAAAAATTAATGGTATGTGCATTTTTCCATTTCACAAAATACTGTGAAATATCACCGGTTTGATCTTCCTGATGCCCTGAACAATCGACCTCGTTATTGTCATATTTAATTTGTAAAATTAAGGCAGGTAACAGGTTGGCAGGATCTTGAGATGGTTGATAGTCATACACCCCAGCAGACCATTCCTGACCACTTTTGATGATCACATCGTTATTACTTTTGAAATTATAATATTCAATGCATTTACGATTATTGGGAATTTGCATACCCCACAGTCCTACAATTTCTGGACGTGTTACAACGCGAAATTTATTTGTATTCTGTACTGACTGTGCCGTTTGAACCGTTGCTAATTTTGTAGCATCAATAGTTGATGTATTTTCATTGGCAATTGCGAATGTTGAACATAAAACAAACGCTGTCATTAGATATATTTTTTTCATACATTTATTGATAGATATAAACCATTTGCTCAAATTAGCATACTTTTAAATTGATTCAGAATCTATAAACATAACTCAACAATTTTTATTTCACCAAAGTGTGATGCAGTTTACATTTATTTAACTTTACAGGTCATGGTTATTTGCTATGATCACATTTTTGTTTCAAATGTTGTCTAAATTAAGCTTTTTTGTTCATTAACCAACAAATTGCAATACAGAGAGTAATCCCTTGCAAGACCTAAGCATGACGCAAACGCCATCTACATTCCAAAGGCAGATTTTTGCCTTTGTGCTGCTCGCGGTTTTGGTTTTTCTTGCCTGTTTGCTGGGTATTATTACTCGTCCCTTAAGTTATTTTGCATTTTTTTGGCCAACCAATGCGCTGTTATTGGGCTTGTTCATTCGTTTTCCAAACCTTAAAAATGCCGCAGGCTTACTGGGCGTATTTACGGGTTATATGGTAGCAGATTTAGTCACCGGCAATTCCATACTAATTAGCCTTGCACTGACTTTCTCTAATCTTATTGCTGTATTGAGTGGCTTGTTTTTATTTGATTATGCACGTTCTAAGCTGTCAATAAATCACCAAAATGTGTCTTTACTGTACCCACATATTATTGGCGTGACTTGTGGATGCTTCTTTGGCGCACTCACTGCAATCACGGTTATTCCGCATCTTCCGCACAGTTTTATGCTGGTAGAAAATCGCTGGATTGATTTTTTTACTTGGTGGTCGGGTGAAGTACTCAATGCCGTTATTATTCTGCCGTTAATTTTGGCTGCACCCAGTTGGCAAAAAATTAAACACGCGACACATTTACAAAATTTAAAGCAAATCCGTGTCTATGACACTTTGCCATTTTTGGCGCTATTACTTTCTATTGTCTGCACACACATTTTTTATGGGCCAGGTGCATTGCTCTACCCGCTTGCAGCTTTAATTTGGGCGGCATCGACCTATCGCTTATTTAACTTATCTGTAATTAACAGTTTGGTGGCATTAACGCTTTACCATAGTGTTACAGGCATGTTTTTAGATGAAGTAAATTCGAGTTATTTAACCACGATTATTTCAATACGTGTCGGGCTTATCATTTTAGCGTTGGCAACTTTACTTTTATGTGTGATCAGTCAAAACCGCAGACAGCTCTATCAAGAAGTTTTATATCTCGCCAATCACGACAGTCTAACTGAAACACTCAACCGTCGTAGTTTTGTCGAGTTCAGTGAAATTGCCTTAAAAGACAGAAAAAATCGTGCAATTTCATTAATCATGTTGGATATTGACCATTTTAAACAAATGAATGATCAATATGGGCATTATGTGGGTGATCGTGCCTTACAACATTTGGTCTCTTTGGTAAAAAGCAACTTACGTGAAACTGATTTATTTAGCCGTATTGGTGGTGAAGAATTTATTATCTTACTTAAAAATAATAGCTTAAGCGAAACAGAAAAAATTGCAGAAAGAATTCGTCGTAGTATTGCGGAAACACCACTCAAATTAGCACAGCGTGAACCGATTACTCTTACTGTCAGTATTGGGGTTTCACACAGCAATCTACCAACTACATTGGCATTACAGGAGCTTGTTAATCAGGCCGATCAAGCCCTGTATCAAGCCAAAACTCGTGGTCGTAATCAGGTCATTCTTGCATCTTAAAGCAAAATCGCATACAACATCATTTTGACAATAACAATTTTCAGGATTGAAATGAAACTTGCAGAATATCTTCAATATGATGCTTTAGGCTTAGCCAAATTGGTGGCCAAAAAAGAAATTCAGGCATCAGAATTACTAGAAATTGCCTTAGACCGAGCCGAACAAACCAATCCAAAATTAAATGCCATTATCATCCCCATGCATGATCATGCACGGCAGCGCACCCAAGCAAAGCTGACTGGCCCATTTGCAGGTGTACCTTTTTTAGTTAAAGATTTATTTCAACAATACAAAGGTTATCCAATCTCTTTTGGCTGTCAGGGCTTAAAACGTGCAGGCCATCTTGCAGAAGAAAATGCTGAAATTGTGAATCGTTGGGAAAATAGTGGTATTGTCACTTTTGGTCGTACCAACACACCTGAGTTTGGCATTAAAGGAATAACTGAACCCGATGCTTGGGGGGCATGTAAAAATCCATGGAATTTAAAACATAATAGTGGCGGTTCTTCGGGTGGTTCAGCTTCGGCAGTAGTAGCAGGAATTGTTCCAATTGCAGGTGCCAGTGATGGTGGCGGCTCTATTCGTATTCCAGCCTCATACTGTGGTTTGTTTGGCTTAAAGCCAAGTCGTGGTCGCACCCCGTGGGGACCTCATACCAGTGAGGCCATGCATGGTGCAGCCATGCAGCATATTTTAAGCAAAAGTGTGCGAGACAGTGCTGCAATGCTTGATGCAACTCATGGGCCAGACTACAACTCTTTATTTAAAATTGAAGCACCAAAAGGTCTTTATTTAGACGCGATTCAAAAGCCGCCTAAAAAACTGCGCATTGCCTATTGCACGCAATCACCTATTGGTACGCCAGTTTCACAAGATGCAGTTCAAGCCATTCAGCAAACTGTGAAACTGTTACAGGCTTTAGGGCATGAAGTGGTTGAAGACCGCCCTGCGATTGATGGAATGCAGTTGGCTAAAGATTTTATTACCACATGGTTTAGCCAGTTTGCTTATTTAATTGCAGAAATTCAAACACGTTTACCTGAAAAATCAGATAACTTTGAGCTAGATTCTTTGGCTTTGGCAGCCTTTGGTGCAAAAACATCTTCTGTAGATTACATTCGTAATTTAAATAACTGGGGTGTGTATGTCACACAAATGAATCACTTTTTTGAGAAATACGATCTGTATTTAATTCCAGCCACGGCATCTGTTGCACCTAAAAATGGTGAGGTCAAAACGCCTGCATGGCAAAAACCAATTTTAAAAACCTTATTGCATGCGGGTAAAGCTCATTGGCTGGCTCAAGGCAAGTTGGTAGATCGCATTGTTAAAGAGAACCTAAAATGGGTACCATTTACCCAACTCGCCAATATTACAGGACTACCTGCCATGTCAGTGCCTTTGTATTGGAATAAAGATAACTTGCCTTTAGGTTCGCAGTTTATTGCGCCCTTTGCACGAGAAGATGTTTTATTACAATTGGCGGCACAACTTGAATATGCACAGCCTTGGTGGGGTCAATACGCAAAAATTCGCATTTAAGAAATCTACGCCCTATTCATATAGGGCGATTTAGCAGCAAAAGCACGCAACTGCAAAATTCAGTTGCGTGCTTTTAATTTAAAAATAGTATAAATCAAGATTTTTGCACTTCTGTAGATTCTACCTGTTTAGGTAAGCCCCAAATAAAAACCAATCCAATAAGCGTTGATAACCCTGCAATAATGAAAATCATCTCGCCAGAAAGTAAATCCCAGTAATGGCCTGCTAAAATACTGCCCAATGCAACACCTAAGCCCCACATCGTGCTATATAAAGCTTGTCCACGACCTTGTTGCCCTACAGAAAAATTCTGAAAAATTACCCGCATCGCAATAATATGAAATAGTCCAAAACTAAATGCATGAATACTTTGTGCTAAAAACTGTACTATGAAAGTACTAGGAAATAAGCCGACCATCACCCAGCGCAGTGCCGTAACTCCTAAACAAAAAGCGACTAAAACACGCCAAGACCACAGCTGTAAAAACCATGTGGCGTAAGCGAACATTATAATTTCTGCAATTACACCAACTGACCACAACAATCCAATCTGCGTGGTTGAAAAACCCGCTTGATGTAAAAAATTACTGTAAAAACTATAAAATGGTGCATGAGAAAACAGTAAAACCAGCTCAATCATAAAAAAGGAATACACCACCGGACGCTTTAAAATAGGCATTAACGGTTCAAGTTGCTTTTGTGATGTAGGTGCAGCGCTGGGTTCCCGAATGCTAAATGACCATAGAAATGCCAAAAGTGAAATGCTGAGTAATAGCATTGGCAGCATAGAAATTGGGATAATTTCTAAAATTGCACCAATACCAAATACCCCAACAATAAAACCAACCGAGCCCCATTTACGCACTTTTCCATATAATTCAGCACGTTTATCCCCTAGCCAAAATAAAGTCACGCCTTCAAACTGCGCCAAAATTGCATTCTGAAAAAAACTAAAAATGAGCATGAGTAAAGCAATCGACTGAAAGCTATTCGGGACTATAAAAATCAGCAGCCATATAAAGGATTCCATCCATGTAGCAATACGTACCAATAACATACGCTTGCCAGATTTATCGGCAATCCATCCCCAAATAAAAGGCGCAAAAAAGCGAGTTAAAATAGCAATTGAAGATAGAAAACCAATTTCCTGATAATTAAAGCCTTGATCTTCTAAATATAAACTCCAAAACGGAAGAAAGGTGCCAACGATTGCATAGTAGAAAAAGTAGAATCCACTTAGTTTGTGTCGAATTGGAATAGGTTGCATTAGCTTGCATATCCTTGCATTTTCAATAACTTAAAATATTCTAAGGTTGCATAGCATTGCATTAGTTTGTCCTTAATTGCAGTTCAACTGTCTACAAATCAGTCTACAAACTTTAAAAAAATATTTTTCCTAATTTTTTGTAGACCGCAGCATAAGACACAGATGTTCTTAATTTTATGATTAAATTTGATGAAAAGCACGTTGCATTAAGTGAGGTGATGGATTGATGGGGTTCTTAGGTGGTTTATGTCGCACTTCAAGTTTTACTCTGCCATGCATATTCCAACTACCTAGCCGCCAAAAGCCTATCAAAAAAACTTAAACAGCCTTTGTGGAACTCTTCGTTAAAATTTATTTCAGGGTCATCTTTTTCGTCGTCACACTTATCTGCTGAGGGTAAGTCATTGTATTTGGCATATAGATACCCATTACATAGCTCGGTGCGGTATTCATGCCCGCACTCAGGGTCTATTCTTCGGGTCTCTTCTGCTTTAAGTGTGAGTAAAGTGCCAGCGATAAGCAAAGCAAGAATGGCTAAAACCAAGTGACTTAGGCTCATTTTAATTTTCCGATTTTATTATTATAGGACTTACGCATTGACGGATTCAAAAAAGTATTAAAATACTTTATAAAGTATCTGTGATCAGACGAATTAAAC